>JACOUI010000073.1 GCA_016177915.1 Planctomycetia bacterium | reverse complement strand
CCGTGCCCGAGTCGAGCGACAGGCGGACCCAATCGCCCTCGACGAGGCAGTCGGCGATTTCGAGGATGCGGTCGTTGCGGCCGCCGTTGGAGACGATGGCGGTGGCGAGACCGAGTTCGTCTTTGATGTAGCGGACGACGTCGGCGAAGCGGGGATAGACGGTCGGTTCGCCGCCGCCGATCAGGATCACGCTCTTGAGTCCGCGGTCGCGCATCTGGCGGAGCGAGTCGCGGAGCGTTTGCTCTTTGTGCTGCACGCCGCTGTTGAGGATTTCCCAGTCGATGCAGTGGTCGCAGCGGTAGTTGCAGGCAGTCGTGAGGTCGAGGTTGATCGAGATGGGCGCCAGCGCCGGCGGCGGCGGAATCTCGCGCCCTTCCGTTTCGGCTTGGCGGGCGTCGCGCTGCCAGCGGACGTATTGAACGACGTGCGGAAAGACGCCGATCTGCGTCAGCTTCCCGGTGAAATCGTGATAGGCGTGGGTGTCGTCCATGACGTTTTCCTGTTAGCGGTCGAAAAATAAGTTCCCGAGTTGTCGCCTTTCGCTCCGCGAAAGGACGCTCTTTCGCGGAGCGAAAGACGACTATTTATTTTTCGTTCGACCCTTAGCGGCGTCGTGTCATGCTTGGGGGGGAATGGCGCGCGGCGTCCGCGGCTGGCAAGGTTTGGGCGGCGGGGCGCCCTCGCTTGCGCGTCGGGTTGGAGTCGGAGTTTTCGGCGTGGCGGCGGGCAGTTTCGTAGACTGCGTGCAAGAGGCGCAGGCCGTCGAGCAGGGTTGGGTCGGGCGCGTGCGGCGCTGCGTGGTTTTTCAGCCGGGAAAGGAAATCAGCCAAAAGCGCGCGCAGCGGGTCGGGGAGCGGCAGACGGCGCGGGGGGGGGGGATGGCCGGCGGCGTTTTGCCGTTCATCGGCGAAGGCGCTGCCGGTCGTCTCCAAGAACATGTTGTACGCGGGAAACTCGACGACGCGCCGCACCGCCAGTCCGTCGATGGCGTACGCAGCGGGCCGGGGCTGGTCCTCGGCCCGGCGGAAAAGGGCGCGGACGGCGGTCGCGCCGGCGGAATGCACGTAGCGGAAACTCGCCGCCAACTCGTTTGCTTCGTGCACGTCCGTGCCGAGCGGTTGCAAGCGGACCTCTTGAGCTTCGCCGCCAGAGGGCGCGAGCGCCAGGAGCAGGCTCAACACGTGTGGCAGCGCATCGGGGATCATGGCCAGGCCGCTCGAGGCGGGCGACAGCAGCACGTCCAGGCGGCCTGGCGGGCGCTTGGGCCCGGTGGAGTCCGGGTACAGCGCGGAGAACGCGGCCAGCGTGTACGGCCACTGCTGGTTGACCATTAGCAATTTGCCGGCTTCGGCAAAGCCCTGGACGATCGCCTGACCATCGGCCAGCCAGTCGGTCCCCGGGGAGAAGACGAGCGGTTTTTCGCAAAGGACGGGCAGCCCGGCCGCCAGCGCTGTTTTGAGATACGCAAGGTGCGTTTCGGCCGGTGAACAGATGACGACGGCGTCGAGGTTTTCGGCCGCCAGCATGGCGTCGAGCGCAAGGTAGCCGCGTGCGGCAATGCGGTGGCGCTGACGGAGATTCTGAATCGCATCGTCGAGCGTGCGTTCTGTTGTGCCGACGACCGCCGCGACGCAAGCGCCGAGGCGGGCCAGATGCCCGGCCACGTGCGGGCCGATGCCCTGGCGGTGCTGCCGCGCGCCGACAATGCCTAAGCGAAGCATGCGCAGACGGACGTTCGAGGGTCAGACAAGAGAAACGCGGGGCGGAAGGATAGAGCGGGACGGACGATAGCACAAGGCGAGCTTGCGTCGGGCAAGGCTGCTAGCAACGGGCGGAAACAGCCCCGCGAGAACCAGGACCTCGCGGAGCTCAACGCGCTGCGGGACGTTGATGTTCAAGACGACGATGGTCGCGCGCGGCGAGCCAGGAGAAGCCGCGCCTTGGCCTGGAGAATGGCGATAAAGTCGCCGGCCATGACGTAGGCCTCGTACTCGGCGCGCTCATCGCGCGTCAATTCGCCTTCGTTGCACTTCCGGGCCAGCCTGGCGACGCGCCCTTGCACCCGGCGGTCGGCCTTGAGACCGATCAGCTTGTGCGCCGCCTCGGCGTTCAGCGCAGAGCTTACCGGATCAAGCAGGCAGCCAAGGATGCGACCGCTCAACAGCTTGTTCATATTGAAAATATACCCGAGGGCCACGCGGAAGGGAGAGAATCGGCTGCGGCCCCGGCAGGACGACCGCCTTGCGGTCGGCTTTCGTCGACCGGCCTATTCCCGTCCCGCCACCAGCCGAATCCGCGGCCGCTCCGTCGTGCCGCTCGGTGGATCTGCCGGTTCCGACTCGTCGATTCCGCCCCCCAGGCGAATTTCGCGGAACGGCGATTGCGCGGTCGTCGGGCCGGGCTTCGGCTCGCCGTTGCTCTTGGGCGCCGGCGGCGGAGGCAGCGGGCTCGTCGCCGGCGCTTCCCGCGCCGGCACACTCTCGCCCGAGGGTGCCGGGCCGCCGATCCCCTCGTGCAACATCCCGTTCTCGGCGCAGTGCGGGTCGTAGGGCGCCGGCCCGCGGCTGAACACCGCCGGACGCGACATGGCGTAGTTGACGGGGCAGGCGGCGCACCGCTCGCAGGCGCGTTTCCGGGCGTCGCTGTAGGCCTTGCAGGGCCAGGGTCCCTCGGCCAGGTAGACGCCGTTGTAATCCAGCAGCGAGCCCTTGCGGAAATGCACCTCGATGATCGCCAGGTTGTACAAGAGAAGCGACTCGAAGTAGTCCTCTTCGGCGTTCACCAGCTTGCCATAGGCGTTGAGCAAGGCCGTGTAGTCGGTGAATTTCTTCGTCGGCCGGGCGGCGTCGATCAGCTCCAGCTCGTGTTTGGCCGCCGACCAGCGGTTGAAATTCGTCTGCGCCAGCACGTAGTGGCTCTCAAGGTTCCGTACGGCCTCGGCCAGTTGATGCGAGATCTCCAGCTCCTCGTCCTGCAAGAGGGCCTTCTCGCGGGCCACCTGCAACTGCGCGTGCCGCACGGCCGACAGCTCCCGCCGGAAACCCAGCGGCATGCTGAACTGCAGCCCAAGCTGCCATTCCTCGAAGTCGTCGGTGAAGAGCGAGGAGTACGCGTCGCTGCCGGCATAGGGGAACAGGCCGCGGCCATTGGAATGATAGAGGTCGTCGCCCGCGCCCAGGAATCGGTACAGGGCGACCGCGTCGAGCTGCGGCAAGACGAAATTCTTGGCCGCGATCAATTCCAGTTCCTTCTGCTGCACCTTCCACCGCTGGCGGCGGAGCTCGATGCTGCGGGCGTTGGCTTCGAGGTGGATTTCGCACCAGTCGAAATTGATCTTGGCGGTCGTCGGCTCGTCGCAGGGTCGGATGAGCCGGCCGTCGGAGGCGGCGATGCCCATTAAATAGCGCAGGCGGTTCTCCGTGGCGAACAGCTCGCGCAGTCCGTTTTCCAGGGCCCCGCGGAAGCGGAAGAACTCGGTCTCGGCCTGGGCGGCGGAAATCTCGTTGCCGGCCGCCTTGGCTTCCTGCCAGGCCCGGTGCGCCCGGTCGCGGCCCTCCTTGGCGATGTCCTTGCGGCGGTACATGAAGTAAAGCTGCCGGTAGGTGCGCTCCAGATCGGAGAGGACGTTGCGGACGTTGCCCTCGAAGTCGGCCAGGCTCAGGTCCTCGTTGATCCGCGCGATGGCCACGCCGTTGTAGACGCCCACCTGGCCGTTGGGCCCGGTGATGCGGTTGAACTGCACGCCGGCGCGTTGCAGCAGAGGTTGCACGGCCCCGAACTCGACGTTGAGGTCGAAGTTGCTGGGCACGTCGCGGGCCGGGTTGTTGTTGTAGTCGTACTGCACGTTGTGCCGCGCGAAGAACCGCGAGCCGGTCGCCGCCGTCTTGGCGACTTCCGAGCTGAACACGCCCCGGTCCTGCTGGAAGATCGTCGAGAAGAGCGGGTTTCCCGCCGTGCGGTTGATCGGGCGGTTGTTCCGCTCCCAGAACATGCTGCTCGTGAGCTGCGCATCGAACTCGCTCAGCGCCGCCTCGACGCCCTGGCCGATGAACACCGGGTTCGATTCCTGCAGCGCCGGACCGTACACGCTCGGCGCAGCCTCGGGCGCCCGCGTGAGGTTATCGGGCACGGGCGACGGGACGCGGAACGCCCCGATCGGGCCAATCAGGCGCAGGATTCTGCTGTTGGCCAGCGCGATTTGCGTGGCCTCTTCCAGCGACAGCTCCCAGATCTTGTGGTCCTCGAAGTCCTGCAGCGTCAGCGGCTTGGTGGCGAAGCGGACTTCGTCGAGAGTGCAGCCGTCGATGTCCGGCTCCTCGATCGCCGTCGCCACGTCCGTGTAGTAGCCATCGAAGTCGCAGCACTTGTGAAACTGGTAGCGCTGCTGGACGCACCCTCCCGCGAGGAGAGTGAGCGAAGTCCACACCGCCACAAGCCTGTGGAATAGGCGCTTCATAGTCCGGGAACACCATCCATGGGGGAAGGGACGGCCGCCGATGTGCCCGCGCCTTTCCCTCGACGTGCCGGAAAAGTCAGCGCGGTTTTCCCAGTCCACACAATCGGCAAACTCGATATCGGCCGCTGGCGCAGCAATCTTCAGAGAAAGAAAGACGCCAGCAGGCGATGGGCACACCAACCCGAAGCGCCAGCGAGCGAGTCCTGCGACGCGGTATTGCCAGATTGACGGCGGCCACCGCGGCTGCCAGCCGCCGAAAACTGCCGTTGCGAAATACGCGGCTTGGGATATTGTGCCAGCGTGACAGAGGGGATTTGATAAGATGGGCGAAAAGTGGAGGATAGGGGACTCGAACCCCTGACCTTCTGGATGCCATCCAGACGCTCTCCCAACTGAGCTAATCCCCCAATCGCCCGTTTCCCGAGCCACTTTCTCGCGCAAGTGCTTCGCTTGCAGGTAGATGTCGCAAACTAGCACCGGATTAAAACAGTGTCAAGTCGCGCGGAATTCGACCCAGAATTGACCTAGAGGTTCGACCCCGCGCCCATCCGGAATGTTCGCGTGAAACGCCTCCTGATCACACTGCTGAAGATTGGCATCTCGGTCGCGCTGCTGACCTATTTGGTACACGACGCACTCGGTCCGCTGGAGACGCTGCAAGCGCAGGAGAAAGACTGGGGCATGATGGCCCTAGGCACGCTCCTGTGCTTTGTCGCCGTCGTCATCTGCAACCTGCGCTGGTATTTGCTCGTCCGGGCGCTCGATCTCCCCTTTCGCATGCGCGACGCCTTCCGCCTCGGCTTCTTGGGCTACATGCTCAACTTCTTCTCGCTGGGCAGCGTCGGCGGCGATCTCTTCAAGGCGATCTTCATCGCCCGCGAGCAGCCCGGCCGCCGGGCCGAAGCCGTCGCCACGGTCGTCATCGACCGGCTCGTCGGCCTGTACGCTCTGTTCCTCGTTGCCAGCGCGGCGGTGCTAATCACGGGATTAGCCAGCAGCCCTGTGGTCCGGATTGCGCAGATCAGCCGTTTAACGCTCTTTGGCACCGCCATCGGGGCCGTCTGTATCGCCCTGCTGCTCATCCCCGGCTTCACGCACGGCAAGCTCTCGCAGCGGCTGACACGAATTCCCCGCGTTGGCCACATTCTCAAGCGCCTCCTGGACTCGATCCGCATTTACCGCCGCAAGCTATGGGTGCTCGTCGTGACCGGCGCCATGAGCCTGGGGGTCCACGCCTTGTCGACGACGGGGATCTACCTGTTGAGCCGCGGCTTGCCCGGCCCGGACCCGTCGCTGGCGTCGCACTTCATCATCGTCCCGCTGGCGATGCTGGCCGGCGCCTTGCCGCTGCCCTTGAGCGGCCTGGGGGCGATGGAGGCCGTGATGGACTACCTCTATCAGCAGATTCCCAGCGGCGTGGCGGTGGCGGAAAAATCCGGCCTGTTCGTCTCCTTCGCCTACCGCGTGGCCACGATCCTGATTGCGATCGTGGGCTTTTGCTATTACCTGGCCAACCGGGCGATGGTCCGCAAGGTCGTCGCGGAGTCGGAGCAGGCCGAAGAAGGCGCCGACGACGCCACACCGGCCGCGTCTTCCCAGGCAGATTCGCCCGACACTCTCGTGGGCGCGAAGTGACCGTATCGCCCCGGTTTCCCGTTGGAGTCCCGGCTTCAGCCGGCTTCCCGTTGGAGTCCCGCTTCAGCCGGTCGCTTTGGAACGACGCCGCACTCCTCTGACGCGCCGATTCGGCGCGTTGACACGGCCGATTCTGCGCCAGCGGCGGGCGTGCTGGCGCTAGCGCCGTTGGGTCGTCGGCGCAAGTCGCTCGTTTAAGCCAAGCTCCCGCAACATCTTGACGCCCGCGTGCTCTGCCGCCCCCAACCGCGCCATCTCCGGCACGGCGGTTGCTTGAAGGGTCCGCCGCGCAGGGAGGCGCTCGCACTTCGCTCACAAAATGCCCTACGGACTTTATATCTCCGCGGAAGGGGCGCAGGCCCAGGGCAAGCGGCTGGAGATCATCTCCAACAACCTGGCCAACGTCGACACCGTCGGCTTCAAGCGCGAGATGGCGCTGATGCAGGCCCGCCACAGCGAGGCCATCCAGCGCGGCCTCGACTATCCCGGCACGCGGTCGATCAACAACATCGGCGGCGGCGTGATGGTGGCCGGCAGCGCCACCGACTTCGCACCCGGCGCCTTCGAGCGGACGGGCCTGCCGACCGACATGGCTATCCAGAGCGACGGGTTCTTTGTCGTGCAGCAGGGAGACAAGAAATTCCTCACGCGCGCGGGCAACTTCGCCGTCAACACCGCCGGAAGGCTCGTGACCCGCGAGGGCGATCCCGTCCTCACGACGCAAGGAACGCCGGTCGAATTGGACGTCAATCAACCCTGGCGGCTCGTCGACGGCGGCCGCATCGAACAAGGCAGCTCGGCGCAGGAATTGGCGATCGTCAAGCCGCAGCAGCCGGGCGACCTGGCGAAAGTCGGCGAGAATCTGTTCTTCCCGCTGGCCGACACGGTTCCTGTCCTGCCCGGCGAGCGCGACGTGGCCTCAGGCTATCTGGAACGTTCGGCCATCCGGCCGGCGGCGGAGATGATGCAGCTCATCGAGGCCTCGCGGGCCTTTGAGTCCAACGTGAGCATGATCCGCACGCAGGACGAGGCCACCGGGGCGCTCGTGAACCGCGTCCTCGGCACAGGAAGGTAATGACGTAAGCGCCCGACAATTCCCAAAGCCTTCTTCAACTCCGAACTCCCAACTCCGAACTCCCAACTCCACCCTCCGCACTCCCATGTCGATCCAAACGCTCTACACCGCCGCGACGGGGATGGACGCCCTGCAAACCAAGCTGGACGTCATCGCCAACAACCTGGCCAACGTCAACACGACCGCCTTCAAGCGCGACCGCGCGAATTTCGAGGACCTGTTCTACATCCACGAAAAGCTGCCCGGCAGCCAGGACGCTGGCGGCAACCTGGCCCCCGAGGGCATCCACGTCGGGCTGGGCTCGCGCGTGCAGAGCGTGCAGAGCGATTTCCGGCAGGGCAGCTTCGACCCCACCAACGGCCCGCTCGACCTGGCCATCGAGGGAGAAGGGTTCTTTCAGGTCGTCGATCCCGGGACGGGCGAGATCCTCTACACCCGCGCGGGGAATTTCACACGGAACGTCGCGGGACAGGTGGTTCTGGCCTCGGCGGGAATCGGGCGGATCCTCGAGCCACCGTTCAGCCTCACCGAGGACGTGACCGATGTGGTCATCAGCCCCGACGGTCGCGTCGACGTCCGGCTTGCCGGAAATCCCGCGCTCTCCAACGCCGGCCAGATCCAGCTCTCACGATTCATCAACCCAGAAGGTCTGATCAAGATCGGCGAGAACCTTTATGCCGCCAGCGACGCCTCCGGACCTGCGACTCCGGGTCTTCCCGGCCAGAGCGGGTACGGCCACGTGCGGCAGCGGACGCTGGAGCTGAGCAACGTCGAGCCGGTCAAGGAGTTGATCGACCTGATCACGACGCAGCGGGCGTTCGAGCTGAACTCGGAGGCGATCCACGCGGGCGACCAGATTTTGCAGCTCATCGCGAATTTGAGGAGGTTTTAGGAGCGGAGTGGCTGGTGGCTAGAGGCTAGTGGCTAGAGGTTTGAGGCGTGAGGAGTGAGGCATTCAGCGCAGCTCGTCACGCCCGCTTTTTCGTACTCGTGATCGTACTCGTACTCGAATTCATCCGGCACCCATGACGAAAACCCATCCGATCCTCGTCATTTGCATGTGCGCCCTCGTTGCGACCTCCGCGGCGGCGGCGGAGATTGCGTTCAAGGAGCGCTGCCGGGCGCGGTCGGGCGCGGTGACCTTGGGCGACGTGGCGGAAATCCATTCCGCCGACGCCGCCGAGGCGCAGAAGCTGGCGCGGATCGAGCTTTTTGACGCGCCCGCGGCCGAGAAGCCGCCGACCTATTCCTATCGCGAGATCGCCGAGCTGTTGCGCGTCCGGGGCGTGGACCTGTCGCGGCACGAGCTGAGTGGAGCGACGCAGGTGACGGTCGAGGCGGCCGCCGGGATCCAGGCCGCCTCAGCAGCGCCCGCGCGCGACGCCCGCGCCGAGGGCGTCGCTTCCGCCGCAATCATGGACTACCTGCAAAACCATGTCTCGGCCGACGTCGAATGGAAGATCGAAACGGCCTCCGGCGGCGACGTCGCCGGCGCGGTGCAGGCGCGTGTGGTCAATGCGCCGGAATTCTCCGCCTCCGACCTGTCGGCCGCCAGCGGCACGCACACGTTCGCGCTGGAATTGCGCGGCAGCGGCAGGACGTGGCAGCGGAACGTGGAAGCCCGCGTCACGCTGCCGCCGCTGGCCGTCGTGGCCGCCGAGGCACTCTCGAAGGGCACGATCCTCCGCGCGGAGCATCTCGAACTGCAACCCGCGCCCGTGCCCAAGACCACGGGAACGCGCCCCCGCCCCACCGGCTTTCTCGTGCGCCTCGAAGACGCCGTGGGCCGGGAGCTATTGCAAACGGTCGCGGCCGGACAATCGCTCGACGAAAAAATGCTCCGCCGGCCGATTCTGGTGACCAAGGGCGAGCTGGTGACGGTCAGCGTGACGTGCGAAGGGGTGCGGATTCGCACGGCCGCCCGGGCCAAGGAAGACGGCGCCCAGGGCGACGTGATCCAGGTCGAGTCGACCCTCGACCGGCGAACGTATCAGGTGCGCGTCAGCGGGCTGGGGACGGTGGAAGTCTTCGTGCAGCCGGCCAGCCTGGCGAACTCCGAGGAACCGAAGGACAAGGCCGCGAGGTAACCGCCTCGCAGTCACAAACGGAAAGGACTCCCATGAAGCGTCGTTTTGTCGCCGGGGGCGTTTTGATCGCCGCCACGCTCAGTGCCGGCGCCGCCAAGGCCCAGTCCGGCAGCTTGCACATGCAGCCGGTCGCTCCCGGCGGAAAGACCGTCGTCAACCACTCCTGGATTTACAGCGAGCCGGAAAAGCCCCGGCAGCTCAAGAAGCAGGACATCGTCACGGTCGTGGTGCAGTTCGACGCCTCGGTGCTCAGCGAAGGGGAAGTCGAGCGCCGCAAGCGGTCGAACTACGACGCCATCCTGGCCGACTGGATTCGCCTGGAGGGCCTGAGCCTCAAGCCTGCCGCCCAGACCAGCGGCGATCCGCGCGTCAAAACGACGCTCACCAGCCAGAACACGCAGGAGTCGGACCTGGAGACGCGCGACAAGATCCAGTTCACGATCGCCGCCACGGTCGTCGACGTCCGCCCCAACGGCAACCTTGTCCTGGAGGCCCACCAGGTCTTCGAGAACAACGAGGAAGTCTGGGAGCAGAAGCTGTCGGGCATCATCCGGCCCGAAGACGTCCTGCCGAACAACACCGTGCTGAGCAAGAACGTGTCGGAGCTGTCGGTGAAGAAGCACGAGATCGGGACGGTGCGCGACGGCTACCGCCGGACGTGGTTCACGCGCCTGGTCGACGACTTCTGGCCGTTCTAACACCGGCACACGGAAAGGCGAGCCGGAGGCGTGAGCCTCCGGGTGTTCCAGCGGTAGTGGCGAACGGAGAAAAAAATGAGCGCGTCGCCCCGTCTCACCACCTCAGCGTGGCTGGTTTTCATCGCCGGCGTGGCGGCGCTTTTCGCGCCGTCGGGGGCGCTCGTCGCCCAGACGCGCGTGGCCGATATTTGCCGCGTCAAGGGACAGGAGGAAAACCAGCTTGTTGGCTTGGGTCTCGCGACGGGCCTGCGCGGCACGGGCGACGGCGGCAGCTACTTGCCGACAGTGCGGGCTTTGGCGACGGCCATGCAGTTTCTCGGCAATCCCACCGTCAAGCCGCCGATCGAGCTGAAAGACGCCAAGAACGTGGCGCTTGTCATCGTGACAGCCACGGTCCCCAAGGACGGCGGCCGCGAGGGCGACCGGATCGACGTCAACGTCAGCTCGATCGGCAAGGCCAGCAGCCTCAGTGGCGGCTGGCTCTTTCTCACCGCCCTGCAGGACTCGCGGCCCGGCAGCAACCGCGTCTATGCCATCGCCGACGGCAAACTGAAAGTCGAGGCGACCAGCCCCACGACGGCGCGGGTGTATGAAGGCGCCCGGCTGATCGAGGATTTCATCAATCCCTTCGTGAAGGACGGCAAGATCACGCTCGTGATGCACCGCAACCACGCCGACGCGCGGGTCTCGCACGCCGTGGCCGAGTCCGTCAACGGCGTCTTCGGTCTCGATCGGCAATACAGCCGGAACAGCTACGTGCCCTACGCCCGGGCGATCAACCCGGTGAACGTGGAGGTGACGATCCCGCCGCAGTACCGCGACGACGCGAACAACTTTTTGCAGCAGGTGCTCGACCTCCAGGTGGACGAGGTGAAGACGGAAGCGCGGGTGGTGATCAACGAGCGGACCGGGGCGATCGTGGTGACGGGCGACGTGCAGATCGGCGACGCGGTCGTGACGCACCGGAACATCGTGGTGGAGACGGGCCTGGCCAAGCAGACGCCGTTTGTGGGCGTGGGCGACACGACGCGCTTGCAAGCGCTCTTGTCGGCCTTGAACGCCGTGCAGGTGCCCACGGAGGACGTGATCGAGATCATCAAGAACCTGGAGCGCTCCGGGAAGCTGCGCGGGAAGCTGATTATTGAGTAAGGGGTTTCGAGGAGCGAGCCTTCTGCGGTTGAGGAATCGAAAGACATGCGCATCGACGCCGCCACCGCCGCACAAAGCGCCGCCCAAAGCGCCTCGTTGCCGGCCACGTGGCTACCGCAGCGCGCGGAGCAATTGGGCGCGGAGTTCATGCGGCTCTTGCAGTCGGACGGCGAGAATAATCCCACTGCGCACGAACCGGCGTCGGCTGCCCTGCCTCGCGTCGACAAGTATCTGGCCGCCTATAAGGTCCGCGACCCCAGCCTCCCGCTCAACGAATCCGGGCTGCCGTTCAACATGTTCAGCGGCCAGATCGAAGTGACCGTGTTCCGCGGCGGCCTAAGCGACGCGGGCCAGACGCACACGGTCCCGATCAACACGGCCGGCAACGAGCACAAGACCACCCTGGCCGACGTCGCCGCGGCGCTGAACCAGATCGACGGCCTGTCGGCGGAAGTGACGCCCGAGGGCCGGCTGGAAATCCGCGCGGCCGCACAAGACGTGACGTTCGCCGTCCGCGATTCCGGCAATGGCGCCCTCAAGGCCCTGGGCCGCGACGATCCCCAGCGCCGTGAGGCGTTCATGCAGTTCGTCGGGCAGACATTTTTCGGCCAGATGCTCTCCTCGATGCGCAAAACGCTCGACAAGCCGAAATACCTCCACGGC
Organism: Planctomycetia bacterium; assembly: GCA_016177915.1. GTDB lineage: Bacteria > Planctomycetota > Planctomycetia > Pirellulales > S012-138 > JACOUI01. Next base: position 10,277 of record JACOUI010000073.1, on the reverse strand, counting down.
GGCCAGGCCGAAGAGATCTTCACCGGCCAGTTGGACCAGGTGCTGGCTGAGAAGCTGGCCACGGCCCAGGGCGGGCATTTCGCCGAGTCGCTCTACGAACAGGCCTTCCTGCGCGAGCGGTTGTAATCCTCCTCCTTTCGATCAATTCGCAACGACCGGACGACGACCATGCCGACGGAAGCCGACCTGGCAGAGCTGTTGAGCGAACTTTCCACGGTGCAGGACGAGCTGCTCGCGATCTTTCGGGAGAAGCAGCGATTGCTGGCTGGCGACGATCCGGAGGCGCTCTCGCAGCTCTGGCCGCGGGAGGAGGCCGTGTTGGCGAAGCTGCGGGTCTGCCACGAGCGGCGGCGGCAGCTTCTCGTCGAGGCGAAGTCCCAAGGGATGCCGCACACGTCGCTGTCAGTGCTGTCAAAGGCCCTGCCCGGCGGGCGCTCGAACGCGGCGCGGACCGAGCTGCAAGCGAATCTGCGGGAAGCGGCCGCCCGGCGGCGGCTTTTGGCGCATCACAGCCTGACGAACTGGGTGATCGCCCAGCGGCGGCTCCTGCATTTGTCGCAAATGCTGGAGATTTTTGCGACTGGGAGCCAGGAGCAGACGACGTATGGAAAGGGGGGGCCCCCAAGCGCTCGCGGTGCGCTTCTGGACGCCGAAGGCTAGCTGCACACTAACCCGACGCGCCAGCGAGGGCGCCGTGTAGGTGTGTCGGGTGAACACTAACCCGACGCGCCAGCGAGGGAGTCGTGCAGCGTGGGCGGAGCAAACCCAGTCGTGACGGGTATTCGCTCGCGGCCCGTCGCGGATCGGCATCGAAATATCGATTGCACGATGGACGGCTGGCGACAACCTTGGCGCTTGTCACGAAGCGGAATGGCGGGCCTCCCTCGCTGGCGCTTCGGGTTAGTGTCGTGACGGCACACGAGAGATCGCACCCCCGCCTCCGTCGGATGACCCATGTCGCTCTTCGGCATTCTGCACCTCGGCAAGACCGCCATCCGCGCCTCGCAGATCGGCCTGCAGGTCGTCGGGCAGAATATCGCCAACGCCAACACGCCCGGCTACATCCGCGAGGAGGCCGTCCTTCAGCCCGGCCCGACACAGCGGCTGGGCAGCGTGACCTTGGGGACGGGGGTCCAGGTCGACGCGATCATCCAGAAGATCGACCGCTTTCTGGAAGGCCGCCTGCGCGGCGCCACAAGCGGCGTGGCCGACGCGACCGTGCAGGAACAAACGTATCGCGAGCTGGAGGCGCGGATCGGCGAACTGGGCGAGCTGGACTTGAGCACGGCCTGGAACGACTTCTTCAACAGCATCCACGAGATTCTGAACCAGCCGGAGAGCGAGGCCATCCGCAACCTGGCCGTCTTGCAGGGAAAGCGGCTCGCCGACGACATCCGGCGGCTGGAAGAGCGCGTCCGCACGCAGCGGGAGGAGCTCGACCAGCGCGTGCGGGTCGCCGCCGACACGATCAACGGCCTCACGCGCGAAATCCGCGACCTGAACCTGCGGATCGCGCAGACCGAGGGGGGCGACGCCTCCGCCAGCGACGCCGTGGGCCTGCGCGACCAGCGCAGCGGCGCGCTGGCCGAATTGGCCGAGCTGATCGACATCCGCGTCGACGAGCAGCAAAGCGGACAGGTCACCGTCTCCGTGGGCGGAACGTTTCTCGTCGCCGACGGCGTGCAGCGCGACGTCGAGGTCGGCCTGCGCTCGGACCGCGGGCTGACCGTCGCCGACATCCAGATCGCCGACACAAACGAAAAGCTCAATATCTCCGGCGGCGAGGTCCACGGTCTTGTCGTCAGCCGCGATGAAATCCTGGGAGGCTTCCTCGACCAGCTCAACGACCTTTCGGCCACGTTCATCTTCGAGTTCAACCAGCTCTATTCGTCCGGGCAGGGGCTGACGGGATATGAGGAGCTGACGTCGGAGTTCGGTGTGACGGACGCCAGCGCGGCGCTCGACGCCGCCGGCCTGACTTTCAATCCCCGCACCGGCGCCTTTCAGGTGCTGGTCCGCAACCAGGCGAGCGGACTGACCGAAACGTTCGACGTGCGGGTGGACCTGGACGGCCTCGACGGCGACGACACGACGCTCGCGGACCTGGTCGCGCAGCTCGACGCGATCGACGGCCTCGCGGCGACGATCCTGCCTTCGGGGCAGGTGCAGCTTGCGAGCGAGTCGGCGGACCAGGAGTTTGCCTTCGCCGGCGACACCAGCGGCGTCCTGGCTGCCCTGGGGATCAACACGTTCTTCACCGGCACGAGCGCGCTTACGATCGGCGTGAGCCAGGCCGTGATCGACGATCCCGGAAAGTTCGCCGCCAGCCGCGGCGGGATCAGCGCCGACACGGAAAACGCCGTCGACCTCGCGGCGTTTTTCGACCGGCCATTGGATTCGCAGGACGGCCGCACGCTGCTGGATCTTTACGCCCAAGCGATCGACGACGTGGCGCAAGGGTCGGCCGTGGCCTCGTCCGTGGCCGAGGGCGACCGCGTCTTCGAGGAGACGCTGCTGGGCCAGCACCTGGCGATCAGCGGCGTGAGCATCGACGAGGAGGTCGTGCGGATGGTGCAGTTCCAGCGGGCGTTTCAGGCGGCGGCGAAGGTGATCGCCACGGCCGACGAGCTGCTGGGCGTCCTCATGGAGCTGTGAAAGCGAATGAAAACAACTACGGACTCTAAGTTCGAGTTTGTCACCGCCGGCCTTGTGCCGGAATTGTCGCCTTTCGCTCCGCGAAAGGACGCTCTTTCGCGGAGCGAAAGACGACACTCATTTTTCGTTCGACCCTAAGCGTTTTTCCGCGGCCCCGCCATGACCCCCGTCAGCTCCATCCCGACGACCCGCGTCAGCGACGCCTTCATCCGCGAGCGGCTGCTGGGGCAGGTGCGGTTCAACCAGCTTGAGCTCTTCCGGCTGCAGAACGCGATCAGCACGGGGCGCAGGATCGAGCTTCCCAGTGAGGACGCGCCCGCGGCGCTGCGCGGCTCGGCGCTGCAGACGCTCCTGGAGCGCAAAGGACAGGTGCTCACGAACGTCCGCACCGGTCAGTCGTTCCTGTCGGCCAGCGACACGGCGCTGTCGCAGGCGTCGTCGCTGATCGCCGAAATCCGCGCGGCGGCGTTGACTGCCGTGCAGACCGTCGTTCCCCCCCAGACGCGGCGGAACGTCGCCGAGCAGACGACCCGCGCCCTGCAGCACCTGGTCACCGTCGCCAACCAGCAGTTTCGCGGCCGGTATCTCTTCACGGGGGCGCAGACCGGCCGCGCGCCCGTCGAAAACCTCGGGCCCCACGTGGCCTTTTGGGGCGACGAGGGGCGGGTGCGGTCCTATTCCGACCTGGACGTGTTGTTCGAGAGCAATCTCACGGCCCAGGACGTGTTTGGCGTCGTGTCGCAGGCGATCGAAGGGGCGGTCGACCTCGATCCCGTTTTGACCGATGCCACGCGCCTCAGCGACCTGCGCGGGGGGGCGGGCATCACGCCGGGGAGCATCGTCGTCTCTAACGGGACGGCGTCGTCGGTGATCGACCTTTCGGGCGCCGAGACGATCGGCGACGTGGCGCGGCTGATCGAAAGCAACCCGCCCTCGGGCAGCACGATCCGGGCCTATGTCGGGCCCGACGGCCTGCGCATCTCGGCCGACGCTGGAACGTTTTCGATCCGCGAAGTGGCCGGCGGGACGACGGCCGCCGAATTGGGCATTCTGGCCGACGCCGCCGTAACTTCGGTGTCGGGCGGCGACCTCGATCCGGCGCTGACGCCGACCACGCGGCTGTCCGACATTCTGGGCGTGCGGGCCGTCGGCCGCCACACGGCCGGAACCGCCAGCGGACGGTTCGTCGTCGAGGCCAATCAGAACGGCGCGGCGTTCAACGGCTACACCGTGACGCTGGCGGCGGGCGGCGTGGCCGGTTTCGAGAACGTCGCCTACAACACGCTGGCCCAGACGATTACCGTCTCGATCGAGAGCGGCGTTTCCACGGCGCAGAACGTGGTCAACGCCATCAACGCCTCGGCGGCAGGGGCCGACTTCACGGCTCGGCTCGCCCCCGGCAGCAACGGCGCCGGCGACGCCGCGCTCGGCAGCTTTGCCACCGCCGACGGCGCCGGCATCGATTTCGACCAAGCGTCGGGCCTGCGGATCGTCAACGGCGGCGCAGAGCACGTCGTCCGCTTCGCGTCGGCCGAAACGGTCGAAGGCCTTTTGAACATCCTCCGCGGGTCCGGGGCGGGCGTCGACGCCCGGATCAACGCCGATGGAAACGGCATTGACATCCGCAGCCGCTTGAGCGGGCAGGATTTCGCCATCGGCGAGAACGGCGGGACGACCGCGACCGAGCTGGGAGTTCGCAGCTTTACCGCCAGCACGCGGCTTGCGGATTTGAACTACGGCCGCGGCGTCGAGACGGAGGACGGCGACGACTTCATCGTCCGCCGCAAGGACGGCGTCGATCTGGCGATCGACCTCGATGCCGTCTCCGCCGCGGCGGCGCTCAATCCCGCCGGCGCGAACAACGCCCTCGTCTTCGAGTCCCTGCCGCCGGGACCGGCGGGCAACGCCTACAGCGTCGAGTTCCAGGACAGCGGACCGGGCGGCGGAGACACGGTTTCGCTCGTCGGCAACACGCTCACGTTCAGCGTGGACGTCGCGGCCGGGTTCACCGCCCAGGAGTCCATCGACCTGTTGGCCGCCAGCCCGCTCGCGCCGCAGTTCACGGCCCGGCTCGACGACGTGGCCGAACCGGGAAACGACGGCAGCGGCAACCTGGCGGTGGCGGCCCCGGCGGCCTTTGCCGGGGGCCGCGACGCGGCGCAGACCGTCGGCGACGTGATCGACCTCATCAACGCGCACCCGGCCAATGTCGGCCCGATCCCGCTCCTGGCGCGATTGGCCCAGTTCGGCAACGGCATCGAGCTGGTGGACGATAACGTCGGCGCGGCCGGGGCGCTCACCGTCCTGAAAGCCAACCTGTCCCTGGCCGGATATGGACTCGGATGGCTCGACCTTCTGGCAAATCAAAGCGGTCCGCCGCAGGCGGGCGCTTTGGCCAGCGCAGCGATCAACGGCGCCGGCGCGAACGATGCGCTAGTCGTGCAGTCGCTGGGCGGCGGCGCGGCTGGCAATAGTTTCCTCTTGGAGATCGTGGACAGCGGCCTGGGCGGCGGAGATTCCGTGGCCCTGGTGGGAAACACGCTGCGCTTCTCCGTGGACATCGCCGCCGGCTTCACCGCGCAAGAAGCCGTCACCCTGCTGCAAGGCACGCCCCCTCTCAACACGCAATTCGCGATCGCGCTCGACGTGGTCGCCGACCCGGGCAACAACGGCGCCGACAACCTGGTCGTCACGGCGCCCGTCCCCTTCTCTGGCGGCCGGTCGGAACAGCTCACCTCGCGCGACGTCAACCCGCAGGAGGTGCAGGGCGTCTTTACGGCCCTGTTGCGGCTGCGCGAAGCGCTCCTGGCGGACGACGTGGAGGGGATTTCGCGGGCGATCGAGATTCTGGACTTGTCGGCGAGCGACCTGAACTTCGCGCGCGCGGAACTGGGGGCGCGGCAGCAAGGGCTCGACATCGCGACCACGCGGCTGGAGGACGAACAGATCGAGCTGCGCAAGAATCTCTCGGACGAGATCGACACGGACCTGGTGGAGGCGATCAGCGAGCTGACCGCGCGGCAAGTGGCCTACGAGGCGGCGCTGCGGGCGCTCGGCTCGACGCTGCAATTGACGCTGCTGAACTTTCTCTGATCTGCAAGGCTCGTCTGCAGATCGAGCGGCTGGATTCCAAAGAAAGTCTCCAGCGGCTGCGCGAGCTGGCGGAAATGAGGCGCCGGCACGGCCACCGTCTCCCATCGCTCGGAAATCCGCCGGCAGGCCGCCGCGTAGTCGGCCAGGCCGACGCCCAGAAAGGCGTAGAGCCGTTCGCGGAACGTGAAGAGCTGCTCCGGCGGCAGCGGCGCCCGGTCGCCCACGATCCAGTAGACGAACACCAAGAGACCGTGGAACTGCTTCCCGAAGATCGCCTCCCAGCGGGTCAGGCTGCGAAGGTCGTCCGCCGTGGACCAGTTTTTCCAGTATTGCTTCTGCCGGCCCGACGGGAATCGCCTCCCCTTTACGTCCACGAGCCAGTGCCCCGTTTGCGAGGCGGTAACGATGTAGTCCAGCGACTTGAGCGAGCCGTCGCCCCACAGGGCGCGGCGCGACTCGTCGACGGCCACGTAGGCGATGTGGCGGCTGCGCACGAAGGCCTCGAAGGCGGCCTCGTAGTGGTTTTCGCGGTGGGCCATGGCACCCCCCAAGGGTTCCGCTGTGCCGGCCTAAGGAGCGGCCGAAAAATAACTTCCCGAATTGTCGCCTTTCGCTCCGCGAAAGACGACATTTTTTCGTTCGACCCTAAGCACAACTCAGGCGGATTTTCTGCGACGAATCTCCTCCACAAGCGGACGGACGCTCTCGGCAATGGACACGGTCGCGGTGCTGCGGTCGGCCAGGTCCTTGAGCTGGCACGTGCCGCCGGCGAACTCGTCGCCCCCCACGATCACCGCAAACCGGAAGCCCCGGCGATCGGCGTAGCTGAGCTGCTGGCCCAGCTTTTTGGGATCGGGATAAAGCTCGACTCCCAGGCCGGCCTGGCGCAGGCTTGCCGCCAGCCGCAGGTAGTCGTGCAGGCGCGTGGCGTCGAAGAAGGGGATAAAGACGTCGGCGGGCGTGGCGGACTTGGGGAGCATCGAAAGCTCCTCCATCGCCGCCAGGAGCCGGTCGAGGCCCAATGACGCGCCCACCCCGGGAAGCTGCTGGCTGGTGAAGAGGGCGGCCAGGTTGTCGTAGCGCCCGCCCGAGCAGACGCTGCCGATGCCCGGCAGGGCCGTCAAGAATGTCTCGTAGATGGTGCCGGTGTAATAGTCCAATCCGCGGGCGATGGACACGTCGAGGCGGATGCGCTCCTTGGGCACGCCGGCCGCAATGGCGGCCGCCAGCAGATCGCGGAGGCGCGAAACGCCTTGCTGGCCGGTCTCGCTGCCCTCGACCAGGCCGTCGAGCTGCCTTAGGACTTCGCCATTCTCTCCCTTAAGCGAGACCATCGACAGGACGCGGGCGGCCTGGTCGGCTGTCGCGCCGGCGACCTCGACGATCTCGGCCTGCACTTTCTCCGGGCCCATCTTTCCCAGCTTGTCGATCGCGCGCAGGATTTCGACCGCCTTGCCGGCCAGGTCGAGCCGCTGCAAGAGTCCCGTCAGCACCTGCCGGTTGTTCACGCGGATCGTGAACTCCGAAAAGCCCAGGGCCAGGAACAGGTCGTGGATGACGAGCGCGGTCTCCACATCGGCCGCCGTCGAGAGCGTGCCGATCGTGTCGAAATCCGCTTGCATGAACTCGCGATACCGCCCGCGCTGCACGTTCTCGCCCCGCCACACCGTGGCGATGTGGTAGCGCTTAAAGGGCGTGCCCAATTCGGCCAGGTGCTGGGCGGCAAATCGCGCCAGCGGCACCGTGAGGTCGAATCGCATGCCGACCCAGCGGCCGCCGGCGTCCTGAAACTTGTAGAGCTGTTTTTCGGTCTCGCCCCCGCCCTTGCCCGTCAGGACGTCCAGGTGTTCGAGCGCCGGCGTGTCGATGGGCGCGAAGCCGTAGGAGCGGTACACGCGGCGGGCCGTGTCGATGATCCGCTCGCGGGGGATCATCTGCCCGGGAAGGTAGTCGCGAAAGCCCTTGAGCGTGCGCGGCTCGATGCGCTCTGGATCGTCGGCTGTCATGGGCAAAAAGTCATTCGCTCGGCAGGCGTGTTGTTGATTGGAACCTATCAAAATCCCCCCCTCTTGTCAGCACGAAACCGCTTGCCCGCGCCGTGAGGTGTTCGTTGACACGATCAGGCAGTTCGTGGCACATTACCGGTGGGGATTTCGATGGCCAAAGTGCGCTGCCCGATTTGCCAGCAGTGGTTCGACGAGAAATCGTCGTCGGCGTTGCCCTTTTGCAGCGAGCGCTGCCGGACGATCGACCTGGGCCGCTGGCTGGGCGAGGCCTACCGCGTTCCCGGCCCCGAAACGGACGAGAAAGCCGGCGCCGGGGCCGTCGAAGGGCCGCCGCCCGAGGCGGATTGACGCGATTTCGCCGGTTCTGCCGAATTGACAGCCCCCTCTGCGAATCCTATGTTGGTTTTGAGAGCAGAACCTGCCCTGGGGAACCGTATGCGCCCGGCCTTCTTCGTTCGTAGTGACCGCATTCATGCGGTCCCAAGCGTTCGTAGTGACCGCATTCATGCGGTCCGAAGCGTTCGCGGTGACCGTATTCATCCGGTCCCCGCCGCCTCGAACGTGGCCGCGGTCATCGTTATTATTATCTCCCCGGGCGCTTAGGGTCTGCGTCGGCTTACGCGACTGGCAACCCTGAGGCCCGACGGCCCAGGGTTTTTTCTTTTGGGTTTTTTCTTTTGGGTTTTTTTGTTTGGTTTCCTACGTGGACGGGTTCTTATTTCCGACGGATCGCCGAAAAAGACTCCTGCAACCAAAAGACGGCGGCCAGATGCGGCGCATTGCGATCTACGACACGACCCTCCGGGACGGCACGCAGGGCGAAGGCGTCAGCTTCTCCTTGGAGGACAAGCTGCTGATTTGTCAGCGCCTGGACGAGCTGGGCTTCGATTTCATCGAAGGCGGATACCCGCTCTCCAACGAGAAGGACGCGCAGTTCTTCCAGCGCGCCCGCGAGCTGGACCTGGCGCATGCCCGGCTCTGCGCGTTCGGCATGACCCGGCGGCGCGGCGTCTCGCCGGAGAAGGACCCCGGCATGCGGGCCCTGGTCGAGTCCGAGGCGCCCGTGGTGACGCTGGTCGGCAAAACGTCCGACTTTCACGTCCGCGAAGTCTTGCGGGCCGGCTTGGATGAAAACTTGGCCATGATCCGCGAGAGCGTCGATTGCCTGCGGCAGCACGGCCGCGAGGTGATTTACGACGCCGAGCACTTCTTCGACGGCTGGAAAGCCAACCCCCAGTACGCGTTTCAGACGCTCCAGGCGGCGGTCGACGCCGGCGCGAGCACTGTCGTCCTCTGCGACACCAACGGCGGCAGCCTGCCGGAGCACGTGGCGGCGGGCACGCGCGAGGCCGTGGGGCGGCTCTCCGTTCCCGTGGCGATCCATTGCCACAACGACTGCGAGCTGGCGGTGGCTAACTCGCTGGCGGCGGTGGAAGCCGGCGCCGTGCAGGTCCAGGGAACGATCAACGGCGTGGGCGAGCGCTGCGGCAACGCCGACCTCGTTTCCGTCGCGGCCAACCTGGCCTTCAAAAAGCAGGGCTACGAGGTGTTGCGTCCCGAAAGCCTGGTCCGCCTGACCGAGCTGTCGCGGTTCGTCTACGAGCTGGCGAACATGAGCTTTCGTGCGAACCAGCCGTTCGTCGGATCGAGCGCGTTTGCCCACAAGGGGGGCATGCACGTCCACGCCGTCAACCGCCACACGAAAAGCTACGAGCACATGGACCCGCAGCTTGTGGGCAACGAGCGCCGCGTGCTGGTGAGCGAGCTTTCCGGCCGCTCCAACATCATCGCCCTGGCGACGAAGCACAACTTCGCCAAGGACGACGCGCTCGTGAACAAAGTGCTGGCGCAGGTCGTCTCGTTGGAAAACAAGGGCTATCAGTTCGAGGCGGCCGAGGGCTCCTTCGACCTGCTCGTGAAACGCTGTGCCGGGACGTTCCGGCCGCATTTCGAGCGCCTGGGATACCACGTCACCACGGAGCTCGACGGCCGCGGCAAGATCACCACCGAGGCCACGGTCAAGGTCAAGATCGGCGACGACCTGCGGCACGAGGTGGCCGAGGGCGACGGACCCGTCAACGCCCTGGACGCGGCCCTGCGAAAGGCCCTCCGCGACACCTACCCGAACCTCGACGACATGCACCTTGTCGATTACAAGGTGCGGGTCATCAACTCCGAGGCGGCCACGGCGGCCAACGTCCGCGTGGCGATCGAGAGCAAGGACAACGGCGACGTGTGGGGCACGGTGGGCGTGAGCGAAAACGTCATCGAGGCAAGCTGGATCGCGCTGGTCGACAGCTTTGAGTACAAGCTGTACAAGGATGAGGCGAAGCGGGCCGCCGTTCGCCGCGTCGAGGCCGAAGTCGCCGTCAAGTGACCGCCGTCCCCGGTGGCGCCTTATTGTCGCCTTTCGCTCCGCGAAAGGGCGCTGTTTGCAGGAGCAAAAGACGACGTCTGTTTTTCGTTCGACTCTAAGCGCGCCCCTGTTCCCTGCCTCCTGCTCCCTGCCTCCTGCTCCCTTGT
>JACOUI010000072.1 GCA_016177915.1 Planctomycetia bacterium | reverse complement strand
GAGCGAGGCGAATTGAGAGGACTTGGCAAGCTACGCAAGCCGCGGCGACCCCGGCCCCCCCCGGGGGGGGCCGGGGTTAGTTGGAGATCCATACCAAATACCGGGGCATTTTTGGTCCAACAAAGTGGGTCCACCTGAGAGAGCGTCCTGGTCCCAGGGATTCGCGTTTCTGCCCTTCATGCCCCTTCCCATCATCATTTGCACACAGGGGCACATCCCACCCTTCTCGGCGGCAGCGTCCGTGCTGCTCCCATTGGCCGCTGCCATGGGTTCACCTCGAAAGGCCACCGGTTCACCTTCGTAGGGCGCTCCCAGCTCGATCCACTGCCCGATCGCGGCGATTTCCGGCGGCGACAGTGGATTTGCTTCGCGCGGCATCTCACCGGCCGTCACCAGTTGGTACAACAAGCTCTCCCGCGGTTTGCCTGGCACGACGGCCTCGCCGGAGTCACCCCCGGCCAAAACCGTGGCATGGCGGCTCAAATCCAGACCGCCCGTCCGCTTACTCGAGTCATGGCACCTCAGACACGTACTCTCCAGGAGGGGCCGAATCCGCTGGCGGAAAAGGGTCAACCCTTGCTCCGGCCGGCTCACTCCGGTCTGCTGCGGACTTAAAACGTCCCCAAGGGTGCGCGTGCCGAGGGCCGCCTCCTCGCCGCCTGGACTTGCGGCTTGCGCGGCGGTCGCCGTCAGGACCGTCGTGGAAGTGCCAAGCGGCGGTGCCGCGAACCTGTAACCCAGCACCAAGGCGCCCATGATGAAGGCCGCAACCGTGGTGGCAAAGAAGTTTCGACTCATGGCGCGTGCTCGCTTGAATCGCCCAAGCGTTCTGAATTGTCCCGGACGCTGGCCGCACCAGCCACCCTCTCTGTGCTACGAGCCGTTCTCAGATCCAGGCAGGCGATTTGTTCCTCGTCCCGAACGTAGAGCTTGCCTCCTGCCAGCGTCGGAACCGTCCAGCAGCGGTAGTGCGAGACGCGGAAGGAGGCCCTTTCGCGGTACCCCGCCGGCGTGGCATCGGCCAAGGCCAACTTGCCGTTTTCACCCAGGATGATCAGGTGCCCGTCGGCCGCGAGCAGCGAGCCCTTGCGGAAGCCCCGCGCCTGCCATTTCACCTTGCCGGTAAGGAGCTCCATACAGATGAGGCGCGTCTCGTCGAAGCCGTAGAGGTGGCCTTCGTACAGAACGCTGGTGCTGAAGTGGTTGCGCAGCCGGGCGTGCTCGTAAACGGCCTCGACTCCCAACGCGCCCGCGCCCCTTGGCACGAGCTTCAGCAGGGCGCAGCCCCGGCCGTAGCCAGAGGAGGTGAACACGTACTCGCCCGTGGTGATCGGGGTAGCAATGTTACAGTCCATCATCGTGGTCCACGGATAGCGCCAGTAGAGCCGTCCGCTGGCCGGTTCGACGCTCACGAGCGCCTCGGCCGTGAAGAAAAGTACCTGGCGAACGCCGGCAGCCGTAGTGAGAATCGGTGAAGCGTAGCCGGGCCGATCGTCGAGCGACTTCCACCGCAGCGCGCCCGTGTACTTGTCGAAGGCAGCCAGCGAGTTGCCGGCAGAGCCTCCCGGATGAGTGAATACCGAGTCGCCGTCCACCAGCGGCGAAAACGATACGCCCCACTCCGGGACGCGCCCATCCAACTCTTGGATAAGGTCGCGCCGCCAAATAAGTTCCCCGGTCGCTGCATCCAGGCAGTGCAGGATCCCGGTGGCGCCGACCGTGTACACCCGATTGCCCTCCACCGTCGGAGTCGAGCGCGGTCCGGAGCCCTGATCGCTGACGAACTTGGCCGCGTAGCGGAGCCGCCAAAGTTCGTTGCCGGTTTCCGCGTTCAAACAGATGACTGCCTCGTTGTCGCCCTCCTGCAGAAGCGTGTACAACCGGCCCCCGGCGACCGCGAGACCCGAGTAGCCCAGGCCGGACGCAGCCCGCCATAACACGGCGGGACCTTGCTCGGGCCACTTGGTCAAAAGTCCCGTCTCAGGCGAAACGCCGTCACGGTTCAGCCCACGCCACTGCGGCCAGCCGGCCGGCGCGGACGATTCGTTGGGGGCGAGAGCGACTGGTGGTTTTTGCCGATCGCCCAGCAGTTCTGTATCGCCGAGTCCATGTCGCAGGCCGAGGTAGAACCCCAACGCGATCAGCGCAACCACGAGCGCGCAAAGACCGAGGGCGGCTGAAGAGGATCGCAGCCGTTGTTTTGTGGCGACGGACATGGGATGGTTCTGCACTATCGGCCAGCACGAGCAGGAGCGCGACCAACGCGCCCGCGCCGGCGATCGGCGTGCTGCGAACTCTGCTCATGCCCTTTCTTCTCGGATGCCGTTACACTCTTGAGCAGTCGGCCACCAAACGAGTTGGCCAACACCGTCGTGACGCTGGCCGCCATGGCGACCATCGCCCATACGGGATGAACCAAACCGGTGGTGGCAAGCGGAACTCCAATGCCGTTGAAGGAAAACGCAAGGATCAGGTTCTGCACCGTCTTCTTGTACGACTTCTTGCCAATCTCATAGGCATCCACGACGGCGCTGAGCCGCTCGCCGATGAGCACCACGTCGGCCGACTCGATGGCGATGTCGGTGCCCGCGCCGATGGCGATCCCCACGTCGGCCTGCATCAGGGCTGGAGCATCGTTGATCCCGTCGCCGACCATCGCCACGCGAAATCCCTGACGCTGGAGCTCGCGGACCGCCTCCGCTTTGTCGTGCGGTAACACCTCCGCACGGTACTCGTGAATCGCGACCTGCTCGGCCACCGCACGGGCGGTTCGCTCGTTGTCGCCGGTCAACATCACCGGCTCCAGGCCGAACTGCCGCATCCGCTCGATGGCTTCTTTCGCGTCCGGCTTGACCTGATCGGCGATGGCAACCAGCCCAGCCAGTCGGCCGTCGGCGGCCAGCGCAACGACGGTGTGGCCCGCGTCTTGCATGGTTCTCAAGCGACTCTGGGCCGGGGCAAGATCGACGTGCTCCTCTTCGAGGAAGCCGGGCTTGCCCACCAGCAGGCGATGGCCCTCCGCGGTCGCCCGTATGCCCTTGCCGGCCACGGCGTGAAAATCGCCGGCGGGCGGGATCGACAGTTCCAACGCTTCTGCGGCCGACACGATGGCCCGGGCCAGCGGATGTTCCGACGGACTCTCGGCTGAGGCCGCCAGGCGGATGACCTCGTCGGCGTCGAGTTCCCCGAATGCGACGGACTCGACGACGGCGGGCTCGCCGCGGGTGATCGTGCCTGTCTTGTCGAGGACCACCTTTCGCACCTCCTTGAGGATCTGAAACGCCTCGCCGGAGCGCATCAAGATGCCTCGCTCCGCTGCCATACCACCGCCGCGAATCATCGCCAGCGGCGCGGCCATTCCCAGCGCGCAGGGATAACCCATCACCAACACGGCCAGCGTCGCCAAAAGCGCGCGAGTCCAGTCGGGCGAGCCAACGAACACCGCTGCGCCAATCGTCCAAATCAAAAAGGCAGCGACGGCGAAGCCCAATACTCCAGGCACGAAATGCTTGAGGACCTGATCCACGAGGATGAGCACTCCCGGCTTGAGCGCCCGTGACTCTTCCACTTGCCGAGCCACTTGCTGCACAAAACCCTCGGCCCCAACCTTGGTCACGTGGACGAGGAGCGTGCCCGCTTGAACCAACGAGCCGCCGATCACCTCGTCGTCCACGGTCTTCTCTTGCGGGATCGACTCGCCTGTCACCAGGTGCTCGTCCACGCCCGAGGCGCCTTCCACCACCACGCCGTCCAGCGGAATCGACTCGCCGGGACGAACACGCACCAGCTCGCCCCGCTCGACTTCTTCCACGGGCACCTCGACTTCCCGGCCGTCCCGGACCACTCGAGCCGTCGGCGGAACCAGATCGAGCAGCTTGCGGACTGCCTGAGAAGCCCGTGTGCGCACGACCAGCGAGACGTAGGCGGAAAGGATGTGATATGTGTTGACAAACACGACCACTCCGAAGAAGTCGTACCGGACTGGGTAGCTGACGCCCAGCAGGCGGGAGAACGGCGAATCGGGAAACTGCACAACGTACCCCAAGAAGCCGCCGATCAGAGCAGCCCAGGCGCTCAGTTCCATCAGCACATGCTGGTTCAAGATGCCGCGCTTCAGGCTGGCCCAGGCCATGGTCAGAAAACGCCATCCCGGTCCGAACATCGTGGAGAGCGCCAGCGTCGGGGCCAGCCAATCCATGAAGCGCTCGGCCCGGCCCATGGCCAGAAGTTCCAGCCACATGAGCGCCATGAAGTTGAACGCAATGGCGGCGAAGGCAGCGGCAAAAAACAGGTTGTGCCGCTGGGCACGCAGCTCCGCCTCTTGTTCCTCGAGCGTGCGCTCCTTGCCGATGTCGCGCACCGTGTATCCGATTTCACGGAGCGTCTCTTTGAGGTCGGTCGGAGTGACGCGCGCCGGATCGTAGTGGATCAGCGCCTCTTCGTGTGCCATGTTGACGCTCACGCGATCCACGCCATCCATCCGCGTCAGCGCCTTGGTGATCGTGCCCACGCAAAAGGAGCATTCCACGCCGCCGATCTTGACTTGCAGCTTCTCCAAACCAGCGGCCTCGTCGGCTGAGTGGTCGGACGCCGCGTCCGAGGACGCACGGTTCGTCGAATTCTCCAGTGGCCGCACGTCGAACCGCCGTTCCCTCGGTCGGTGGTCCCCGCGTCGGTTCGCTGGCTGCGGACTCTCCGGCGCGGAAGGCTTGGTCTCGGTCCGCGCATTTGGCGAGGACGTGTACTCCTCGTGCCCCGCTGCTTGACCGTTGACGGCCTCAACCTCGTACCCCATCCGTTCAAGCGTCATCTGGATTTCGCTCGCCTGCACATGCCGTGGGTCAAACTCGACCTTCACACGTTGCGTCTCGGCGCTGGCACGCACGGCTTCCACGCCGGACACCTGGCGCAGAACCTTGGCCACGCGCTCTTCGCAACCGGTGCAGTGAAGCCTGGCCTCACCGGTCACGGCGAACTCGATGCTCGCGGGCGACTGAGCGTCTGCCTGACGGTTCATAAGGACCTCGCGACTTTGGAGTCCGCGCTCAAATGAATCGTTGTGCCGCGAAAGCCAGCCCCAGCACGATCAGGAGTACCCCCGAACCCTTCTCCAACCAGGGACGCCAGCGGGCAACCGGACGCAAGTCTTTCATCAGCCCGGCAAATGCCCCGGCCAGCACCAGCGGCAGTCCCCGCACCAGCGCGAAGACGAACAAAAGTGCAGCTCCAAACCAGGGATTTCCAACGCTGCCGGCGTAAAGCAACATCGCCAGCACAACCGGCATCGAGCAGGGGCACGCCGACCCGACCAGCCCGAAAGGCAATCCCAGCGCGTATGCCCCGACCACACTTTCCACCTTTTTCTCTGGCGCGCGGATCATGGGCAGCCGCAGCTTGAGTTTCCCCAGTAGCAGGCCACCCAGCAGGATGAGCACGATGCCGGCAATCAAGTATCCGTTCGGCCCGAACAAGGGGGCCAGCTTCGCTCCTGCCCAACCGAAGACCAGCCCATACGATCCGAAGGTGGTCGCGTTGCCCAGCAGGAACGCCAGGCTGCGGGTGACCGCCTTGCCCCGCCCGATCCCCGGTTCGGCAGCCACATAGCCCATGATCACCGGCACCATCGCCAGCACACTGGGAGTTGCAATGAGCAACATCCCCGCCAGGGCCGCCAGCACAAACGCCCAAGGGGAAGCCGTGCTCAGATTCGTCAAGGCCTCGTGTACTTCGTCCAGAGTGGGCATCGGCTCGACCCTCCTTCCTTACTTGAGTGGCGCGCCCTGAGCTTGCGAAGGGCGTGGTCATTGGCTCTGACCACGCCCTTTCAGGGCGTGCCACCCCGTGCATTCTGGGACTCAGGCGGCGACGTCGTCGGCTTAGGTTCGAATTCAACGAATCGGGCCTCCAACCTGAACTGCTTGCCGATTTTCGCCAGGCGGCCCGTTACGCGGGCCTGTTGACCGACCCGCTTGTCCTTCAGCCTCAGCCCGGCCGGATTGAGATCTACGAAGAGTTCCCCCGTCCCGTCCTTCAGGCGGAACCAGCAGCCCACCGATGGGCATTGCTGGACAATCTCACCGTCGACGGTCAAGGTCTTGCCGACCAGATCATCCGTAAGCGAACCGGCCGCTGCCTGCGGAACGTCCTCATCGGAAAGCTGACCCAAAGTCATAGCCGGCTGGCCGGACGAACGGCTTTCTGAATCGCATCCGATTACGCCCAAGGTGATGGTGCCTGGCAGGAGGGCGCCAAAAAGCCATCCCAGCCATGTGCTCTTTCGACTGCGAGCGACCATCGTCGTGTTCCTCGTTCCTCTTCCTCGTGCACCGGCAACCGAAAAGGGCTGTCTGGCTTTCCCTTCAGTTTACGCTCCGTACCTGGATACGGAGTCAACCCCCGAAGCCGGCTGGCGGCCGATGGCGATGACCGACCGAAGCCGTAAGCCGGCGTGGTTCCCTAGGGTCGCTGTTTGATTCTCTGTCGCCGGCGGCCGCGCGTACATGAGCGCTTGATGAAAAATCGTTAATCTTGCTGACGCGCCGTTGTACGGGACGTTGCTGAACGACGACGATGGAGGGCCGGGTTTCTGCCGGTCAGGACCGTTCCCTTTCTGGACGGAGGATCTTCTCATGCGCAAGTTTTCTCGTCGCGACTTTGTTTTTCTGTCCTCAGGGGCCGCCTTGGGCAATTTCGTCGCTCCTGGGATCGTCTCCGCCGCGGAGGGCAACCAGGCCGGCACCCCCGATTTCAGCGCCAGCGGCCTGGTGACCGGGATCGTGAAGCCGCTCAAGCACAAGGCCATTCCCGGCTTCTTGAGCGCCGAGCAGATCGCGCCGCACCACACGGCCCACTACGGCGGGGCGCTCAAGGCCTATGTCGGCGCCGACGCCCGGCTGGAGGAGGCCACGAAGTCGGGCCAGGCCGTCGACGCCGCCGCGTTTGGCGCCCTCAAGCGCCTCATCAACAGCCGCGGCAACAGCGTCATCTTGCACGAGCTCTATTTCGACGGCCTGTCGCCCGCGGCCCCCGATCCCAAGTCCGACGTCCGCTCGGCCATCGAAAAGCGATTTGGCTCGCTGGAAAAGTGGACGGCCGATTTCGTCGCCAGCGCCAAGGAAGCCGCCGGCTGGGCCATGCTCGTGCGGCATCCCGTCAACGGCAAGCTCTACAACGTCGTCAGCGACGAGCACGCCATGGGCCTGCTCTGGATGGCCGTGCCCGTCGTGGTCATCGACACCTACGAGCATGCCTTCTACATCGACTATCAAAACAAAAAGGCGGAGTACGTCGAGAAGTTCATGTCCCACGTCGATTGGAACGAGGCGAACCTGCGGTATCGGGCGGCGGAGGGCACGTAGGTTGCTCCGCGGTCGACGCCACGCTCGCGTGGACGGCTTACGAGCCGAGCATCGCTTCGCGGACGACGCGCTCCAGGTCGTACATGCGGCGCGATGACGTCGCCGACGGCTCCAGCACGGCGTAGGGCACGCCGCCGTCCAGACATTCACGCAAGAGCGTCAAGAGGTCGCTCTTGAGCGGCCGGTACGCCCGCCAGGCTGCATCGAGATGATTGGCCGCCCGATACGCGGCGGCGGAGTCGGCCGAAAGAAACAACGTCACGGCCAGTTGTCCCTCGGCCAGCCGCCAGAGGGCGCACTGGAGTTGCCCGCCGTCGACCTTGCAGAGCACGAACGGCTCGATTTCGGCGTCGGCCGAGGGAGCGGGTTCGGCGGGAAGCGACGGCTCGGCGGTCATTTGGTTTCTCTCTGTCTCGTCGGGGCGGCTCCGTCCATCATACTCGGAACGGGCGCCAGCGGCCGGGACGACGAACAGAATCGCCTCGGCTTGTGCGCCGCGGCGCGTTGTCAGGGCCGGAAAGCCTGGGTTAGACTACACGCGGCGACCGACGGGCCGCCGTGGAAACCGACATGCTCGAAGTCCTGCTCCTGATCGTGGCCGCGATCCTCGCGCTCCTGCCGCTCCTCGTGCGGGCGCGGCGGGGCCGGGTCCGCCGCGCGCTCGCGGCCGTGATCGCGCTCATGGGCGTGGCCGCGGCGACGCGGGGCGTCGCTTGGATGGCCGGGACCTTCGCCCGCGACGAAGACCTGACGCTGGTCAAGGAGTCCACTCCGTATCAGGTGGAGGACGACGGCTACGCCGGCTCGGAGAGCTGCCGGGCGTGCCATCCCGGCCAGCACAAGTCGTGGCATCGTTCGTTTCACCGCACGATGACGCAATGGGCCACGCCGGAGGCGGTGATCGGCGACTTCGACGACGTGACGCTGGAAAAAAACGGCGTTGAATACGAGCTTGAGCGGCGGGGGGACGCGTTCCTGGCGACGGCGACGGGCCTAGCGACCGGCGGCGTGGAAATGCCGATCGTGATGACCACCGGCTCGCACCACTACCAGCTTTACTGGACGCCGGGCGGCAAGGAGAACCTCCTGCACCCCTTCCCCTTCGTTTACCTCAAAGACGAGGGACGCTGGGCGACGCGGGAGTCGGTGCTGATCATGCCGCCGCACGGGCAGCAAGGAAACGTGTTCTGGAACGAGGTCTGCATCCGCTGTCACAGCGTCCACAGCCAGCCACGGTGGGACGACATCCGCAAGCAGGCCGCCACGCGCACTGCTGAACTTGGCATCGCCTGCGAAGCCTGCCACGGGCCGGGCAAAGATCACATCGCGGCCCACCGCTCGCCGCTGGAACGGCAACAATGGGAGGGCGACGACCGTCCCGACCCGACGATCGTCCTGCCGACACGATTGACCGCGGAGCGCTCCTCGCAGGTCTGCGGCCAGTGCCATGCCATCGCCACGTTCGAGAATCGGGACTATTTCCACGGGCATTGGAACCGATTCCGGCCGGGCCAGGACCTGCACGACGTGTTCAACGTGGTCCTGCCGACGAAGCCCGAAACGCTGGTTCACTTCCGGCCCTTCATGGAGCGCGACGAGAATTTCCTGGAGGGCCGGTTCTGGAAGGACGGGATGGCGCGCGTTTCGGGCCGGGAGTACAACGCGCTCGTCGAGTCGCCCTGCTACAAGGGCGGGAAGCTCTCCTGCCTGTCGTGCCATTCGATGCACGATTACGTCGATAAGGACGACCAGCTTGGGCGAGGAATGAACGGCGACCGGGCGTGCCTCCAATGTCACGAGCGGATGGGCGACGACATTCAATCGCACACGCACCACGCGCCGCAGTCGGCCGGCAGCCGCTGCTACAACTGCCACATGCCGCACACGTCGTACGGCCTTTTGAAGTCGATCCGCACGCACCAGATTCACGTGCCGACGGTGCGGGCGAGCGTCGAGACCGGCCGCCCGCACGCCTGCAACATTTGCCACGCCGACAAAAGCCTGGGCTGGACGCAGGAGCGGCTCCACGAATGGTATGGGACGGAGGAGATCGAACTGTCGCCGGACCAAAAGGAGGTTTCGCAGGTCGTGCTTCACGCCCTCAGCGGCGACCCGGCGCAGCGTGGTTTGGCCGCTTGGGGCCTCGGTTGGGACGAGGCGCGGAAGGCCTCCGGCGAGCAGTGGATGGTCCCGCATCTGGCGCTGCTTTTCGACGATCCGTATCCGGCCGTGCGGTATATCGCCCGACGGTCGCTGCGCAGGATTCCCGGCTACGAAAAAGTCGATTTCAACTTCATCGGGCCGCAAGAGCAAAGGAGGGCGGGGCAGGACATGGCGCTGTCGATCTTCAAGCAAAAGGCCGATGCGAAACAGGGTGATCGCACGGGTTCGTCCGTGCTATTGGACGCGTCCGGCCAGCTCGACTTCGAGCGGTTCGGGCGGCTGATTGAAAAGCGGAACCAGCGCGATCTCGATATCCAGGAATGACGTTGTGGGGGAACGACGCTTTGGCAAAAGAAACTGACGCGGCGGCAGGGGGAAAATCGGGCGAGAGCCCAGGACCTGGGCAAGGTGCGCTGCGGGCGGCGCGACGGCATTTGCGCTGGGGCTGGTGGTCGCTGCTCTTCTTTCTGACGCTGGGGATGGTGCTGGAGGTGCTGATCGGTTTCCGCTACCTGGGCGAGGTCCAGGAGATGCGGCGGACGATGTGGCGATTGACTCACGCGCACGGCACGCTGCTGTCGCTCGTCCACATCGCCTGGGGGGCGACGCTGCCGCTGCTGGGGCGCTCGGGGCTGCGGCTGCGCGTGGTGGCCTCGCCGTGCCTCTATGCCGCGTCGATCGCGCTGCCCGGCGGGTTTGCCTTGGGCGGCGCGTTCATCAAGCGCGGCGGCGTCGAGCCGGGAATCGGCGTCGTGCTCGTGCCCGTCGGCGGGGCGGTCTTGTTCGTGGCCGTGCTGCTGGCGGCCATTGCGGCCTCGCGGCGCGTGGGCGATGATGAGAAACGCGGGAATTGAGCAACACGCCTTGTGCCACGCAACCAGCGCAGCCGTCTTGTTCGGCGAAACGAAGCCACATCACGCTGAGAGCCTGTGAATTTTTTGCGAGTCAAAACTACCCGTTGCGATAGCATCGAGTTGCTAGCTTCAATCGATTGTGTGAAATCGATTTTGGCTGGCAAAAAATTCACAAGCTCGGAGCGTGATGGCCACGGGAGAGCATCGCGATGAGCCAGCAACCGACGCCGGCGCACCCCGAATGTTGCAGCGGGCTGATGCTGCCGGCGGCGCTTTTCATCGCCGCGGCCGGGACCGCCGGTTCGCTGTGGCTCAGCCTGGGGATGCAGCTCAAGCCCTGCCCGCTCTGCTATTACCAGCGGGCGCTTGTGATCTGCGTGCTGGCGATTTACGTCGTGGGCGTTTTGGCGCGCGTGAAGCCGCAGTCGGTCTTGCACGCGCTGGCGCTGCCGGCGGCGGGGGCCGGGCTGGGCATTGCCGCCTGGCACGTCTACCTCGAGGCCATCGGAAAGCTCGTTTGCCCGCGGGGGATCGGGGGACTCGGCAGCGCGCCGCAGCAGAGCCTGGCGATGTACGCGCTCTTGGCCATTGCGGTTCTGTGCGGGGCGCTAGGTGGAGCGTCGCGAAGGGTCGTGCCGGCGGCCGCGGGCGTGCTCCTGGCGGGACTGATGGCCTGGGGAATGATCAAGGCGGTTCCTCCGCCTGCGCCGCCGCAGCCGTACCCGGGCGATCGACCGCCGGTCTGCCAGCCGCCGCTGCCCAGCCGGGCGACGTGAAACGGCGAACCCGACAGCGGCGCGGCGTGTCTTGCGCGACACAGCGGACTGGGGCAACTTGCCTTGAGCGCTGGGGGCGAGCTGCGCTCGACCCCAGCCACGATGAGGTCAACGAGGTCACTTCATGCGCATCGCCATCACCGAGGAAACCGCGCTGACCGAGATGGAGCGCAGCGATGCGCCCGCGTTTCTCAAGTACTGCAACGACCGGGACATCTATCGCACGACGCTGCGCATTCCCCTTCCCTACACGGAGAAGGACGCGCAGTCATTCCTCGACTTCGTCGCAGAGACGACGGAGAAAAACGGCCGGCCGGTCAACCTGGCAATCCGCCACGCCGGCGGCGAGCTGATCGGGTGCATCGGCCTGGGGGAGCACGTGGTGGGCACGTCGCACCGGGCGGAGATGGGCTATTGGATTGCGCGGCCGTTCTGGGGGCGGGGGATTGCGACGGCGGCCGTCGCGGCGATGTGCGGCTACGCTTTCGGCGAATTGAAGCTGGCCAAGCTGACGGGCCACGTCTTTTCGTTCAACCCCGCGTCGTCGCGCGTGCTAGAGAAGAACGGCTTCGAGCTGGAGGGGCGGCTGCGAAGGCACTACCTGAAGGATGGCGAGTTCATCGACGCGCTGGCCTACGGGCGGCTCAATGGGTGAACCTGTCCGACGTTTGGCAGTTCGATCGACGCACGCCCGCGTGCAGAACCAGGCTGACCGTGGCGTCGCCGCCTTTTCTCTGCCGGCTTCAGCCGGCATCCTGATTGCCACCGCCTTCAGGCGGTGGTGGGCGGATGGCCATCTTCGGTTTGCTTTCCTTCGCCTCGTGAGCCGGCTTCAGCCGGGCTTCTCGACCGGCCTTCAGGCGCTTGGGTCGGCCTCGGGCGCATCGTCGTCGCTTGTGGTTCGCTCGAGACGTTCGTGCGTGCCCCCTTTCGAGTGGTGCTCCTTCTGGTTTTGCACGTACTCGACCACCCACTTGAGCTGGCGCTTGCCGAAGCTCACCACGCCGAAGCCGCGCTGCCATTCCAGGGCCTTGAATCGCCTTTGCTGATTGATTTCGTGGGAGCAGGCGCCTTTCAGATCGCCGATCAGGTCGCTGATGGTGACGAACGGCTCAATGTTCACGACCAGGTGCACATGATCGGCCGTGCCGCCGATCTCATGAAAGTAGACGCCGCGCGTGGAGCGGCACCGTTCCCGGAGGAACTCGTACACGAGCGGCTCGACCGCGGGGGTCAAGAGCGGCGAGTCGTTCTTCGTGTGCCAGTTCATGTGCAGGTAGATCTCGTGAAACACATGGCTCGACATGGCGGTCTCCTTTCCTGGAAGGCTGAAGCCGGACCGAACCCAAAGACAAAGCCGGCTGAAGCCGGCTGAAAACAGAATAGGGTGCGGACAGTCCCGGCGCCCACCAGCTAAAGCTGGTGGCAAACAAAGATGCCGGCTGAAGCCGGCAGGAAAGTCAAATCAGCGAGCCGGCAACATTCCTTGACCGATTGAACCGACACCTTCTTCTGCCAATAAATCCAGCCGCCAACTCTTGAGTTGCCTCAAGGGCAAGCTCATTTCTCGAAACTGGCCGTGACCTTGGTGGTGATCCCGCCGCGGGGTGTGAAGGCGGCGACCAGGGTCATGCGGCGCGGCTGCGTGACGGCGACGAGGTCGTCCAGGATCCGGTTCGTCGCGTCCTCGTAGAAAATCCCTTCGCTGCGGTACTGCTGCAAATAGAGCTTGAGGCTCTTCAACTCCACGCACTTGCCCTCGGGCACGTAGGTGAGGGTGAGCGTGCCGAAATCGGGCTGGCCGGTCTGAGGGCAGAGCGACGTGAACTCGGGGCAGACGATCTCGATCGTGTAATCCCGGCCTGGATGGGGGTTGTCGAAGGTCTGCAAGATGTCGCGGCTAGGTTGTGTCATCGCGGCCTTCTCGTGCTCGTTTTTGATCCCTGCTCCTCCGTCAAATCCGCGTCATCCGCGTCCCATCCTCACCCGCCATTCTCCCCTTTGCCGCCCCCCGTCGGCAACGGGCTCGAAGCGCGCGACAGCACTTCGCCGATCTCCTCCACCGCCGCGGAGAGCGACGCGGCCGCCATTTGAAAGTTCGTGTGCGTGGAGACCCGCGGCTGCATCTCGCGAAACCGCGCCGCGGCGTCCCTAAGCTTGCTGAACTTCTTCTGGGCCAGCTTCAGGTAGCGACGGGCGTCCTGCGACTTGAGCGGCTCGCCGAGGGCGAGCATGAAGTCGTAGAGCGTGCGGTGGACTTCGGCCAGCTCCTCGTCTTCGTGCGCTTCGTCGCTGTGCTTCAAAAACGCGCGGACCATCCAGACGTGGGTCAGTAGCACGTCAATGCGCCGCATCGCGGCGGCGGGGTCCATTGCGTCAGGAGCAGGTAACGAGGGCGACATCGTCGGGAGCTACAGTTCGCAATCCAAAATCTAAAATCCCAAATCCAAAATCCGCTCACACCGCCGCTTCGGCCGGCTCCTCCTTGGCCTCCGACGAGTGCGATGCGCCGCCGTGTTTGGAGGGTTTGGGCGCGAAGACGAGCACCGACACTGCCCCGACGGCCACGACCACAAGGCCCGCGTAGAAGAGTCCGTGTAGGGCCGGCACGCGGCCGGTGGCGATCGTGTCGCCCACGAGCGTCGCGAAGGTGCTGACGACGGGAGCGCCGCCGAAGACGAGCGGCATGACGTACACCGGCTTGCCGCCGAACTGGAACGCCAAAATGATCCCCAGCGCGCCGACGGCGCCGGCCGCTCCGCCTGCCAGGCTCCACACCGTGCCGCGAATCGTCCACTGGCCGGGGTCGTTGAGCACGCCCATCAAGAAGATCGGCGCGACGACGCTCACGAACAAGTACGCCATGCCGACGCAAAAGAACGGCCGCAGCCGGCTGCCGCCCATCGCGGCCTGGCCCTTGTGCAGGATCGGGCCGTACGTGCCCCAACTCATCGCGGTGAGAATGATCGAGAAGGCAACCATGACGACGTTGAGGGGCGTCTTAGTCGCCACGACGGCCGGCGGCGGCTTGAAGACGAGCACGCCCACCGCGCCCAGCGCCACGAGGATCAAGCCGGCATAGAATACCGGCCCAGCCTCCTTGTACGTCTTTTGCAGGAACATCGTCAAAAACGTGTTCACGACCGGCGCGCAGCCGAAGACGAGCGGCATCACGTAAATCGGCCGACCGCCGAAGCTGAACGCCAAAATCAACCCGAGCGCCCCCAAAGCGCCGAGCGCCCCGGCCGCGAAGCTGTAGATGATTCCGTTGCGGGTCCAACGGCCTTGCTCCGGCTTCTTGTACATGAGGATGCCCGGCACGACCACCGCGATGCCGAAATAGGCCAGACCCACGCAGATGTACGGCCGGAGGCGGCTCTCGGCCATTTCGTGCCCGCCCTTGTGGACGGCGGGACCCCACACGCCCCAGGAGACGGCCGTCAGGGCCACGAACAGGATCACGGCGAGCATCGCCCGCATGGAGAATCCTCCGATTTGGCGTGGTGGGGTGGCAAACGGGGGGAATGTGCGGCATTGTATCAGGGGGAGGGGAGGGAGTTGAGGGGCGGGGGAAGTGGGAGTGGGGAGTGCGGAGTTCGGAGTGTGGAGTTGGGGACAAGGAGACAGGAAACAGGGGTCAGTAGGCGGAGGACGGCAGGGAGAAGACAAGGGGATGTCGATGATGAAGGTGGCGATGCGCAGGCGGTGGATGAGTGTTGGGATTGCGCTGGTGCTGGTTGGGGCCGCACTTGCGCAGGGCTTGCGCGCGGAGGAGGCGAAGAGCACTGCGGCGGTCGCGGGCTTGCGGCCGTTTGCGTATCTTGTGCCGTGCGAGCGGACGGACGTGATTCACGAGCTGTGGGCGCTGGGCGTGCCGCTGCGCGTGCTGCGCGAGGATATCCAGCTCGATGTCGAAGTCTGGCGCCGCGAGAAGTCGCCCGGAGATGGATTATCGGCGAACTATGAGAAGCGCTGGTTCCCGCCGGGGACGGCGGTCGTGCCGGCCACCGGCGAGCGAGGTCCCGCCGACGCGGCGGAAATTGTCGAGGACTGGGTTGCGCGATCGATCGGCGACGATCGTGCCGGCGAGTTGCCGCTCGTGCGGCTGTGGGACGACGCCTGGCTGCTCACGGCCCCCATGCCGCCGCCCGTCCGCACCGGTCCGCGCAAGCGCGTGACGGAGGACGTGGCCCAGGGCCGGTCGGGCGTCAATTTCAGCGGCTCGCCCCTCTTGTCCGTGCGCTGGCTCGATGACGGCGAGCGCTACCTGGCTGTCAAGAATGGCCGGCTGTGCAAGGTCCACGCCGAGACCGGGCGCAGCGTGCCCTTTTACAGCGTCGATGCCCTGACCGCGGCGCTTGGCAAGGTCATTCCCGACATCAAGCCCGAGGGCGCGCGCGGGCTGGCCTCGCGCACGAGCCTCGATTTCAACCCGCAGCTCACGGGCGCGCTCTTTGAGCACCAGGGCGATTTGTACTTCGCCACGCTCGACGGCAAGACGGCGCACCGGCTGACGAACTCGCCGGAGCGCGAGGAATTGGCCGAATTCAGTCCGGACGGGCAGCGCGTGGCCTTCGTGCGCAACTACGACCTGTACGTTGTGGAGCTGGCCACGCAGCAGGAGACGCGGTTGACCGAAGGCGGCAATGAGATTGTGCGCAACGGCATCGCCGACTGGGTGTATTACGAGGAAGTCTTCAATCGCGACGGGCGGGCTTTCTGGTGGAGCGAGAACGGGGATTACATCGCCTTCATGCAGTTTGATGACTCCCTCGTTGGCGAGGTCCCGATCGTGGCGCCGGAGCCGGGCCGGCCGGTCGTCGAGCGGCAGCGCTATCCCAAGGCGGGCGATCCCAACCCGCGCGTCAAGGTCGGCGTCGTGGCCGCCAAGGGCGGCCCGGTGCGGTGGATCGACCTCAAGGACTATCCGCCGGAATCGACGCTGGTGACGCGCGTGGGATGGCATCTGACGACGCTCGATTGCGTCTACCTGTGCGTCCAGGACCGGTCACAGACCTGGCTCGACGTCGTCCTGGCACCGCTGGATCCCAAGACGCCAGACGGGCCGCTCACGATCGAACGCGTCGTGCGCGAAAAAACCGGTGCTTGGATTGAAAACATCGGCCAGTCACAAACCAGGCCAGAGCTTCATCTGCTTTGGCTTACGGATAAGACCGGATTCAGGCACATCTACCCGGGCTGGGACAGCAGAGTCAGCGATCGGGCGCTGACAGAGGGCGAATGGGACGTGAAAAAGATCGTCGCCCATGACGTTCTTGGCGTCCGGATTTTCTTCATGGCCACCAAGGACTCGCCGATCGCGGAGAATCTCTATTGTCTAGGCGAGGGCGAGAACGGGTTGGAAATCAAGCGCCTCACGCCCGAAAACGGCAATCACCTTGTCTTCCTGAACCACGACCGTGGTTACTGCTTCGACGACAATTGCCGCATGTTTGTTGACGTTTGCAGCAGCCACAAGGCGCCCGCGAAAGTCCGGCTTTACCGGACGGACGGCAGGTTCGTGCGGATGATCGACGACAACCCCGTCGCCGCCCTTGACGAATACGAACTCGCGCCCGTCGAACTCGTCCAAATCAAAACCCGCGACGGCTTCGCACTCGAAGGCACTCTCATCAAGCCACCGGATTTCGACGCGACCAAAGAGTATCCCGTCTGGGTGCTCGTCTACGGCGGGCCGCAGATGCCGTCGGTGGTCGATTCCTGGCGCGGTGGGAGAGCGTATGAGCAGATGCTGGCCGCGATGGGGATCGTCGTCTTGCGGTGCGATCCGCGGAGCGCCAGCGGGAAGGGGGCGAAGAGCGCTTGGACGGCCTACAAGCAGCTTGGCGTGCAGGAAGCCCGCGACATGGAGGACGCCGCCGACTGGCTGACGGCGCAAGGGTGGTGCGACGGCTCACGCATCGGGATCAGCGGAGGGAGCTACGGCGGCTACCTGACGGCCTACTGCCTGACGCACACCAAGAAGTTCGCCGCGGGCATCGCCGCCTCGGCTGTCACCGACTGGCGGAACTACGACACGATCTACACCGAGCGCTACATGCTCACGCCGCAGGAGAACGCCGAGGGCTACGAAAAGGCCTCGGTCGTGGCGGCGGCCAAGGACCTGCACGGCAAGCTGCTGCTCGTCCACGGCGGGATGGACGACAACGTCCACGTGCAAAACGCCCTGCAGCTTGCCCGCGCGCTGCAGCAAGCCGGGCGCGACTTCGAGATGATGATCTACCCGGAGATGCGGCACGGCATTCACGGGCGCCACTACCAGAAGCTGACGCTGGACTTTATCCGGCGGACGATGGGCGTCGCGAATTAACGCGCCTTGATTGCCGGCTTCAGCCGGCATTTTCTTTTGCCCCCGGCTTCAGCCGGGGGTGCGCCCACGACCAATGTCTCATGAGCCGGCTTCAGCCGGCTTCGACGAGGGCTTTAGCCACGACGATTTGCGCAGAAAATCCCTTAAAACGTGCAACTGCCTTCGCGGGTGCGGGCCAAGACGATGCGCCGGGGTTTTGTTGAGGCCCTCGAAGATATCGACGATCAGGGACTTTACTGCGTCGAAGGCGTCCTCTGGGCTGTCGCCGGCCGAGCTAATCCCGGCGTCGAAGAACGTGGCGACGAAGCAGCCGTTCTCGGGGCGAATGGTGACGGGGATTTCCCTGAGGAGTCGCACTTTGCTTGGTGCCACGGATGCGATGTAGGTGATGAACGGAGCGGGCTTGGAAGGTGCGACGCTCATAGCCGTTATCCGTGCGACGGAATTGAATCCACCGATCTCGAGCCGCGGACGCGCCTACACCTAGACCTTAACCAAGCGAGCCCGGTTCGGCTCGCTGGAGAGGGCTCACAAAAAAACTCGAAATCTTCGGCGTTCTCGGGCGTCTGAGAGTTGAAAGCAAAAACTCAAGACCACGAGCACGGAGGATTTCGAGTGAAACGT
>JACOUI010000071.1 GCA_016177915.1 Planctomycetia bacterium | reverse complement strand
GCGGTCAATGCACTCCTGAAACCGCGACGCGGCGTACATGACGCAGCCGTAATAATGCAGCGACTGCCCCTGCCCCCACAGGTCGCCCAGCGCCTTGCGGACGGCCAGCGATTTTTCCGCGTAGCGGGCGCCGCGGCGGAAGAGCGGCACGAGCGTCATGCCCGGCGCGTGCTCCGCATAGGCGTGCCCCAGCTCCAGCGTGGGCGGATAGGTCTCGGCGAGGTTCAGCCCGCGCAAGTGAATGCACAGGCACTCCAGCTTCGTGCGGCTGTACCAGTAGCCGTGGCCCAGGTTGCTGAAGAGGCGCAGCGCGAGGCGCTGGGCTTCATCGGGAGGCCGACGGCGCCGGTGAACGAAGATCGCCGGAAGCAGGGTGTGCATCGCCTGCACGAGGACTGCCCAGACGAGAAGCACGAGCACCATCGGCATCCGGCGCGGCACGTAGCGCCCCAGGACGCGAAGGGCCTCCTCGAAGTGCCCCATCGCCCGCTCCATGTCCCCCCGCTTCAGCGCCAGCTCGCCGAGCTTGCCCTGGATTTGCGCCTGGGCGAACTTGCCCTCGGCCAGCCCCTCGCCCGACGCGAAGAGCTGTCCCGCAGCCTCGTAGCGGCCGCGGAGCATGAGCACGTCGCCCAGGCCCTCGGCGATGCGATAGCGCGTGGGGTGGTCGGCCTGGCGGGCGCCGCGCTCGGCGATCCGGTATTGCTGCTCGGCGATTTCCAGAGCGTGCAGGCTGCGGGCCTGCTGAGCGGCCTTTAGCGCATAGGGGAGGGCCTCAGGGCTGTCGCCGGCGGCGTCGAAGTGGTACGCCAGGTCCGGCGCGCGCTCCGGCGCATGGACCCTCAGGTACGTCGCCGCCCGGCGATGCTGTGCCTGCCGCTCCTCGGTCGTCTGCCGTTCCAAAACGGCCGAGCGAATCCGGTCGTGGACAAAAACGCACGTGGCGCCGTCGGGCCGCAGCCAGACGAGCCGCCGCTGCCGGGCCTCATCCAGGGCAGCGATGGCCTGGGACGGCGCCTGCCCCGCCAGTTCGGCCGCGATGTCCAGCTCGAATTCCTTTCCCAGGACCGCCCCGGTCGAGAGCAGCCCGACCGTCTCCGCCGGCAACAGCTCCAGCCGCCGCGTCAGAAACGCCGCCGCGCGGCTCGACGACCGCACGTCGGCCATCGCCAAAGGCTCGATCCGCCACCCCTGCGGTCCCGTCACCAGCGCCGCCGACTCGACCAGTCCCCGCAGCACGGCCGAGGCCATGAACGGGCTGCCCTCGGCCAGGCGGGTGATGGCTTCGACGGCGGGCACGGGCAGCGGGCCGGCCATCGATTCGACGAGCCGGCGCACGTCGTCCGCCGAAAACGGCGACAGTTGCAGATGCGCCGCCGGTCGCATGCGCCGCAGTAAATGTCCTTCCGGGACCTCTTCGCTCCGGAACGCGGCGATGACGAGCACGTGCCGCCGCGAACCGATCTCGTCGCCGGCTTGCCAGCGGCGGATCAGCTTGTACGTCAATTCGTCGGCCCACTGGCAATCGTCGAGCAAGATCAAGGCCGGGCGGTCGGCCGTGCCCAGCGCCTCCAGGAAAGCCGCCAGGGCCTGGATCGTCCGCGCTTCGCCGTGCTCCTCAGGGGCCAGTGCCTGCGTGCCCCGCCCGTCGAGCACTTCCGCCAATTCCGGCAGCGCCGCGGCCACGGCGTCGCCGTAGACCCCCAACCGCTCGCGCATCGAGCGCGCGAGCGGCTCGTGGGACTTGCTCGCGGCGAGAAATCCCTCGACGACGCCA
Organism: Planctomycetia bacterium; assembly: GCA_016177915.1. Lineage (GTDB taxonomy): Bacteria > Planctomycetota > Planctomycetia > Pirellulales > S012-138 > JACOUI01. Next base: position 6,696 of record JACOUI010000071.1, on the reverse strand, counting down.
CCGAGCATCTGGAACGGCCGCTGCCCGACGGCGCTCGTCCCCTGCCCGCGCAGCACCCACAAGCCGCCGCAGGCCGCGCGGTGTGCGACTTCCGCCAAGAGGCGGGTCTTGCCGCCGCCGGACTCGCCTTCCAGGAGGACGAGTCCTCCCTGGCCGCGGCCCGCCCGCTGCATCTCATCGTCCAGCCGCGCCAGCTCCTCGTGCCTGGCGACGAAGGCCGGCTCCGTCAGCGTCCCGCGCCGGTCCTGCGCGCCGATGACCACGGCCGGATCGCTCTCGCCGCTCGCCAGCCCCCGTGCGATCGCCTCGATGTCGGCCAGCACGGCCTCGGCCGATTGGTAGCGGTCGCGCGGGTCCTTGCGCAAGAGCCGCCCGACGAGCTCGTCCAGCGCCCGCGGCACGGCCAGCCCCAGCTCGCGCAATTCCGGCACCCGCGCCGTCATGTGCGCATAGAGCACGGCGCCGATGCTCTCACCGGCAAACGGGGGCCGCCCGGCCAGGCACTCAAACAGCACCACCCCCGCCGCGTACAGGTCCGATGGCTCCCCGATGTCCTGGTCGATCGAGCCGGCCTGCTCCGGCGACAAATACAGCGCGTGCGCCAGCGGCTGGCTTTGCAGCGGCGAATCGGGGTCGCCGACCTGCGCCGGTCCGAAGTCGACGAGCGCCGCCCGCGACACCCAACCGCCGTCGTTGACGACGATGTTGCTGGGCCGCACGCCGCGGTGGAGCACGTGCTGGGCGTGCACGTCCTTGAGCGCCGAGAGGACCGCCCGCCCGACGACCAGCGCCTCCTCGACCGAAAGCGGTCCGCGCGCCAGCCGCGCTTGCAGCGAAATCCCTGCGACGTACCGCGACACGAGGAAGAACGTGTCGTCTTGCCCGTCGGCGTGCAATAGTTCCGCCAGCCACGGGCAGCGGACGCGCTTGAGCAGCGCGGCTTCGTGGGCGAGGCGCATGCGGGCCCCGCCCGGCAGCCAGGCCGCCGCCACGCCCTTGATGACGACTTGCGCGCCGCTTTCCCGGTCCGTGCCGAGGAAGGTCTCGACGCCGACGCCGGCCTTGAGGAGCCGCTCGGTGCGGAAGCGGCCGGCGATCAGTTTCTCCACGCCGCCGGCGTCCGCGCTGTCGAGAGCGGGGCTCGCCTGGGGGATTTTGGCTGGCTCGTGGGCCATGGTCCCCTCGCGTGATTTTCTCGTCGCAACGTTTGCCGAGGCGCGTGAGGGCCGCGCCCGCGCAGGGAGACAGAGGACCGCCCGCCCCGATTTCGATCGGAGGGTCGGGCGACGAAGCCCGTGGCGGCCGCCTCTTGGAAGGTTAGCTTCCTGGGCGGGGCCTTGCCGGTTGGCCCGAAGTGGGCGAATCCGCACACTTGGCCGGCCGTGAGGCTCGTGCGGGACGTTTCGATTATTCAAAACCGCCAAAAAGCGCGCCGTTTCCGCTCACTTTGGCTGCCAAAGCGAGTCAACGTCGTTCCGGCCGGGCCGGCAGAGTCACCTTCGTGCGAACACTCGTTGTAGCCTGCTGCATCTACGCCATCGGCGCGCGCGGCGACGACGGGGCCAAGATTTCCTGGGAATTTGATCGTTCTGAGCGCGCGGCGCGTTGACAGTTCTTGGAACCGTGTGAGAATCGGCTCTTGGGGCGCGACAACTCCGACGGCCCGCACTTCTTGCGGTGCATCAGTTGCAAGGATGCACACGCGGCACCGCGACCCTGCGGCGCTTTTTCGGACGGGCAAGTCCTCAGGGTGGCGCAATGACAACGATGATCGAACGGTTCTTTGCGGAAGACGTCCGCCGCTTCACCGACACGCTGGCCGATTTGGACCGTCGCATCGGACCCTCCGCCCAGCCGCGCCAGGACGAACTCCTGAAGGAGCTCACCTTGGCCCTCGTCGAGGTCCTGGAGGCCTGCCGCAATCTCGAGTCCCGCCTCGACAATCAAACGGCGCTGGTGAAGGAAGCGCAGTTTCGCTTCCGCGAGGCCATCGCCCCCTGGTTCAGCCGTAGCTGGTTCATCCATCGCGCACTCGTCAAGCCCCGCGGCTACGCCGGCGACTCCGATTTGCTGGCCGCGATTTACGACGGCGTGCCCAAGTCGGTGGGCATCGGCGGGTATCTCGATTTGTATTTCTTCAGCACGAAGCTGGGCCGCGCCGTTCCCGCCCGCCTGGCGGCCACGCGGCAATTCCTCCTCGAGGAGCTGTCGCGCCGCAGCGGGAAGGTCTCGATCCTCAACGTGGCCTCCGGCCCGTGCCGCGAGTACGCCGGCGGATTTCCGGGCGCCGAGAATTGCGAAATCCACCTTACCTGCGTGGACATCGATCCCCAGGCGCTGGAATTCGTGCAGCAGCACGTCGGCCCAGGCCTGCCGCCCAACGTCGAGCTGACGTGCGTGGCCTACAACGCGCTGCGCATGGCGTCGGCCAAGGCGAACCTGGAAAAATTCGGCCCAAGCGACATCATCTACAGCATCGGCTTGTGCGATTACATCTCGGACCGCACGCTCGTGCGGCTCCTCGAGGGCTGGCGCGAGTCGCTTGCGCCCGGCGGCGTCGTTTTCGTCGCCTTTAAGGACGGAAGCCGGTATCGCCCGACGAAGTACCACTGGCTCGACGACTGGTTCTTCTACCAGCGAACCGAAGCCGACTGCAGAAGCCTGCTGGCCCAAGCGGGCTACGACGTGGAAAACCTCGCCATGTCGCGCGACGCGACGGGCATCATTATGAACTTCGTCAGCCGCAGGCTGGCGACGGTCCCCGTCCGCATCGACGCCAACGGCCACCCGTCGTCCGTCTCCGCCAATGGGTCCAGCGGGGCGCCGATCGAAACCGTTCGCGCGCCGCAGCCGTAGGGTGGGCGGAGCAAGCCCAAGGGCAATCGGCCCGTCCCGCCACGCTACGAAACCTGGCAGCCAGAGAGTCGTTGGCCGAACATCGGCCTGCGACGCCCGCCTTCGGTTCGGCACGCCGCCTTAATACTGGCGAATGAAGCTCACCGAAATGTCGTGCGTCTGCGCCCCGTGCTGGCTGTTGGAAAAGTCGCCGCCGGCCAGGCCGCTTGTCCCCACCTGCTGGTCCGGACCCCATGTGAACATGTAGGCCACGTCCACCTGCCAATCCCCCGCCGTCCACCCGTAGCCGATCGACACGCCGTTCTCCAGGAACGCCTGGATGAACGGCGTCAGCGTGGCGGCGGGGATCGGATTGCGATGGTGTACGTAACCCACGCGCACCGTGCGGCAGTCGTCGAGCATCACTTCATAGCCCAGCCGCAGCGACAGGGTGTCCCGCCAGTCCAGCGGGATCGTCTCGTCGATCGCCGGCGGGAAGCCCAGGCCGGTGGCGTTCGAAAGCTCCAGGCTGATATCGTCGAACGACCGCTGCCAGCCGAACCAGACCAGGTCGGCCGACAGAATCCGGTGGCAGCACAGCTCGTGCCGCACGCCCACCCCCAGCGACTCCGGCCAGACGATGCTCAGGTCCGAATCGTAGTTGCTTTGCCCCAGACCGGGCACGGTCACCCGCGTGACTCCGTTGAGGGTGAACCGACTCGCGCTTTGATACGCGACGCCCACCGTCGTGGCGCAGCTCACGTTGTACTGCGCCCCCACGGACCAGACGAGCGCTGTGCCAGTGCCCTTGGCGTCGATCAAGGTCGGCGTGCCGGCGAGCGGCGGGCTGTTGAGAAAATACGGCCCTTCGAATTCGGCGTGGCAGATGCCCAATCCCAGCGTGCCGCCCACGGTCAGGTCCTCGGTCAGGGCGACGGCCGCGGCCGGCAGCACCTTGCCCAGCGATCCGAACGACTTGTACGTCTGCGGACCCGCGAAGAACGGCCCCGGCCCGTTCATCACGTACTTCTCCGTGAAACCGGCCGGCACGAACACGCCGATGCCATAGGCCAGCATCCCGTCTTCGCTCTTCCTGATGTAGCCGACTTCGGGCAGCGGCGTGCCGTCGGTGCTGTTGACTCCGCCGGGGTTGTCCGGATCGGCGTAATCGAAATCGGTGATCAGGACGTTGACGCCGCCGTCGAGCAGCTCGCAGCCGTCGATGTTCACCATGCCGGCCGGGTTGTCGAAGATCACGCCGCCGTTGTCGAAATGCGCGATGTTGGTGCCGCCGCGGCCAATGGTCCGCGCGGTCGAGCCGTTCATCATGACGCCGTCGGCCAGCGCCGTCCCCGCCAGGGAAAGGGCCAGGCCGGCACAAGCCAACGACCAACACGTCCGTTTCACGGGCCGCTCCTTGAATAAAGGCCGTCCGGCGTCCGCTCGCTGGCGCGTCCGCTCCTTCCCTCCCTCCCCCCTCGGCGGGGGAGGGTCGGGGTGGGGGGTGACGCGCTCAAAGGGAGAGGGCATCAATTGTTTGCATCGGCATCGGGCGAGCAGGCAGATTACCCTGGCTGAATTGCGGCGCGATCGTCGGAAACGGTGACAATCTGGGGGACTTGGGCAAGTTCATTTCCATATCCTTGGATGGCCGCGCCTCTGGGCGCAAGACGACCGCAACAGCAGACAACTGAACACGTGTCGATTGTGCGGATTCGCCCGCTTTTTACTTATTTTCTTGGGGGGGGGATTCTTGAAAAACGAATGGAATTTGTTTGACAAGCAATCTGCCGACCGGTAGGATTTTGGCCGTTTCCAGTCTGCCGGTTTCTTTCGAGGACCGGCAATTCAACTGTCGCCGCGGAGGCAGGTACCGTGGCTCTCGCAAGTGAAGATCGCGTTACTCTGAGCGCCGGCAGCGCAGCGGCCGCCGAGGCTCGTGCGCCAAATCGGTGGCTGGGGTCGTACTCGCCCCCAGCCCCGCCGCGCGGCGCGGCGGCCGTCGAGTCTCGTGCCGCAAACCAGCGCGGCCAAGCGCGGTTCTCTTCGTTTTTCGTCGCGCGCCTTGCGGCCGCTTTCATTCTGCTCTTGGCCGCGAGCTTGAAGCTGCACGCATGGCTCGCGGTCGACGTTGCTGCTTCTCCGCTTGGCGATTCGCTTTGGCAGCTCGCGCTGATCGTCGGCGAGTTCGCTTTGGCCGCCTGGCTGCTCAGCGGCCGCGCGGAACTGGGAAGCTGGGTCGCGGCGGTCCTTTGCTTCTCGGCGTTCGCCGGCGTGTCGATCGCCAAGGCCCTCGCGCGAGAGGCATCGTGCGGTTGTTTCGGGTCGCTTGAGATTTCGCCTTGGCTTGCGGGGCTGATTGACGTCGCCGTCGTTACGGGACTTTGCATCTGGCGGCCGACTGTAGCGCTTAGCGGAACGCGGCTGTCCAGGCATCGGGTCGGCGCGTGCCTCCTCGTCGCCGCGCCGGTCGTCCTAGCATGTGCGGCGGCGCTGGGAATGTTCGTGGACGCCCCGGCGGTGCTAACCGATGATGGAACGATCGCCGGCAACGGACACACCGTTCTTGTCGAGCCCGACAATTGGGTGGGGAAGCGATTGCCTCTCCTTGCGTACCTTGACATCGCACAGCAAGTTGAATCCGGCCAGTGGCGCGTCGTTTTCTTCCGTGAAGGCTGCGCAAGCTGCTCGGCCGCAATTTCAGCGACGTTCAGTGATGGCGGTACTGAGGAAGGGCAGAGCGTGGCGGTCGTGCGAACCGGCGGGAGTCCTGCCCAGCATAGGACACAGTGGCGGTGTCTTTCCGGGCAAACCGACACGAGCATTGAATGGCTGATGGAAACACCGCTGATCGTTGACCTAATGGACGGTGTCGTGACCAGAATAACAACATCTCGGAAGTCCCCGCAGAGGGGTTGGACATCGGCGCGGAGCCCGACGCAGTCGCTCGAAGGTCGCCCGGGAGTTTGACGCATGCAACAGCTAGACCGCGTGACAGCATCGAGCAAACCGTGGGCCGCGCTCTGCAGATGGCGCAGTGCGGCACTCGCCGTTGTCGGCATCGGGGCCGTCGTTGCCCTAGTCTCTTTGAACATGGGCGCCCCCGCTGGCGACAAGCGCCTTTGGATTCCGCCGGAACGATTGGACTTCGGCGAAGTGTGGCAGGAAAAGCGCTTCGAATGGATCCTGCCGATTGAGAACCGGGCGAACCGCGAGATCACGATTGCCGAATTGATCTCAAACTGCGGCTGTGCTGTGATCGAACTTGAGCCGCGCCCGCTTACGATTCCAGCGGGCGGGAAGGCGAACCTTCGGGCGATCCTGGACTTGACTCCGCCTGACGGCCCGAAAGTCGGTGCATCGCGACGGATCGAATTCGAGTTTGGAGTGAAACTGCGGAATGAGGGCCCGCAGACCTTCTCACTTCGGGGTGTGGTGCGAACTCCGGTCGCCCTGGATCCCATGAAAGTCGATTTCGGCGAAACACTGGTCGTCGGCACGGAGCATTCGTCGCGACGCGTTGTTGTGCATGAACTCTGGCCGCTTGGCAGCGTAGCGTGTGAGGCGGACTCGAACTGTGGGATCGCTGAACTATCCGCGTCCGAAGGCGGCAAGCGCATTCTCACGTTCCAACCGCGGCCCGACTTGGGCGCCGGCGAGCACCCATCGGTTGTACGCCTGATCTGTAGGACGCCGGAAGGGGACGCACTCCCGCCCGTCGAGATTCCAGTGAAGCTCACGATTCTCCCGGAACTGCGGGCGATGCCGGCCAAGCTGTACCTCGGGCACTGCTCGCCTGGCGGCGAACTCGAGGGCGAGGTCGTTTTGCAGTCCGCGCGGGCACGCGCGTTTTCGGTCGTG
>JACOUI010000070.1 GCA_016177915.1 Planctomycetia bacterium | reverse complement strand
CATGACGCGCCCTACCGCCGCTCCCAGTGTGTTGGCCGGCCCTCTGTTACCGTGCCCGCGTCGTCGAACGGACACCCTGGCGGTGGTGTGCGCTCACGGCGCTTGGGAATTCGTTGCGGATTGCCTGGAAAGCGGCCGGCGAATTGACGTTATCCTGTTGGAGCAACCAAAGGGAAAGAAGGCGTACGTCCTGAAACCTCCGTTGGGAAGCTCACTCGTGTACGTGAAACTTCAACTTGGATCGGGAAAAGTAATCGGGCGAAGTTTCCATTATGACAAGACATCTCCCTAACCGTTCCACACATCGCGCAGCGATGCCGTCGAACGGGGGCAGGACGAAAGCGCCCAGTCGAATTGAAACGGCGAACGGACGCAGCGAGGCACGGTCGTGCCCGCAATGCGCGAGCAAGCGCATCGGAACGACGAAAGCCCCGTACACTTTCCGGTACGGCGCAGGACGCGAGGCGGCGGAGATTACGGTCGCGGTTGATGTGCGAAAGTGCCAAGCCTGTGGTCTACAATTCCTCGATGATGCCGCCGAAGACGTCAAGCACGAAGCGATCTGCCGGCACCTGGGCGTGATGACGCCGCGAGAGATTCGCGCGCTGCGGAGGAGCTTGCGCCTTTCACGCCAGGAATTCGCGAAGCTGACGCGCCTCGGCGAAGCCACGCTCGGCCGTTGGGAGCGCGGAGCGCTCGTTCAAAACGCCGCCAACGACACGCTTCTCTTCCTGCTCAAGTTCCCAGACAATCTCAAACGCCTTGCCCAGCGGCAACGGCGGGCGCGTGCTTGATCCGCGACATGCCGCGAATCCCGTCACGCCAGCAGCCCTTCGACCACCTGCCCGTGCACGTCCGTCAGCCGGAACTCGCGGCCCTGGTACTTGAACGTGAGCCGCTCGTGGTCCAGGCCCAAGAGGTGCAGCACCGTCGCGTTCAGGTCATGCACGTGCACCGGGTCCTCGGCCGCGCTAAAGCCGAAGTCGTCGGTCCGGCCGTGGGCCACGCCCCCCTTCACGCCCCCGCCCGCCAGCCACATCGTGTAGGCGTCCTTGTGATGATCGCGGCCGGGGTTCGTCGATTTTCCCTCGCCGTCGATCCCCTGCCTTAGCGGCGTGCGGCCGAACTCCGAACCCCAGACAACGAGCGTCTCGTCCAAGAGGCCGCGCTGCTTGAGGTCCTTCACCAGCGCCGCCATCCCTTGATCGACGTCGCGGCACTTGGCCGGCAGCGACCTGGCCAGGTTCGAGTGATGGTCCCAGTCGGCGTCATACAGCTCGACGACGCGCACGCCCCGCTCCACCAGCCGCCGCGCCAAGAGGCAATTGCCCGCGAACGACGCCTTGCCCGGCTGCGCACCATACAGGTCCAGCACCTCCTTCGGCTCGCCGCCGATGTCCATCAGCTCCGGCACCGAGGTCTGCATGCGGAAGGCCATTTCGTACTGGCGGATGCGGGTGGCGATCTCCGGGTCGCCCACGTCGGCAAGCTGCTTCTCGTTGAGGGCCTTCACGGCGTCGAGGATTCGCCGCCGGTCGGCCGGGCTTTGTCCCGCCGGGTTGCTCAAAAACAGCACTGGGTCGCCGCGGGTGCGGAACTGAATGCCCTGGTAGACGCTGGGCAGAAAACCGTTGGACCAGAGCGTCGTCCCGGCGCCGCCCAGCGCGCCCGAAAGCAAGACGGCATAGGCCGGCAGGTCCGCACTCTCCGAACCCAGGCCGTAGACGACCCAGGAGCCGAAGCTCGGCCGCCCGCCGCGCCCGAAGCCCGTGTGCAAGAACATCTGCGCCGGGGCGTGGTTGATCTCCTCGGTGTGCAGCGTGCAGACGATCGCGATCTCGTCGGCGACGCCGGCCAGGTTGGGCAATAGCTCCGAGATTTCCTGCCCGCTCTGCCCGTGCCGGCCGAAGCGGAAGGGCGTGCCGGCCAGCATCATCTTGCCGCCGATGAACGCGAACCGTTTGCCTTCCAGGAACGACGCGGGGCATTCCTGGCCGTCGCGCTTCGTCAGCTCCGGCTTGTGATCGAAAAGATCAAGCTGCGACGGCGCGCCGATCATGTGCAGGTAGATGACGTGCCTGGCGCGGGGCGCAGCGTGCGGCCGCCGCGGCGCCAAGGTATTTTCGGGCCGCGGCGCAGCCATCGTCTCTTCGTGCAAGAGCCCGGCGAGAGCGACGGCGCCGAGCCCCAGGCCGCTACGGCCCAGAAACTGCCGCCGCGACTGCGCCGTCAGGAATGTTGCCAGAGCGTTCATGGTCGTCAGCTCTTCGTGATCGTCTCGTCCAGGTTCAACAGCGCCGCCGCCACGGCATACCAGGCCGCAAACTCCGCAGGCGTCACGCCCGCGGGCAATTCGAACTGCCCGACGAAGCGCTTGGCCCCGGCCGCGTCCCTGCGCCCCGCCTCCCGCTGGTCCTCGAGCAAGCTCTTGAGCACGGCCAACTCGCCCGCGCTCGGCGAGCGCGCAACCGCCAATCGGAACGCCTGCCTCAGCCGCTCCTCGTCCGCTGCGCCGCCTTTTTCCGTCAGGACGCGCCGGGCAAAAGCCATCGCCGCTTCCACGTACACCGGGTCGTTGAGCAGCGTCAGCGCCTGCAGCGGCGTGTTCGAACGCGGCCGCGCCACGCGGCACGCCAGCCGGCTCCCCGCGTCAAAGCTCACAAAGCTCGGGTACGGCGCCGCACGCTTCCAGACCACGTACAACCCCCGGCGATACTTCTCGTCGCCCGGGCTGACCACGTAGTCGTACCGCTGGCCGCCGACTTTCACCCACAGCCCCTCCGGCTGATACGGCCGGATGGGCGGCCCGCCCTGCTTAAGCGACAGGAGTCCCGCGATCGCTAGCGCGTTGTCCCGCACCATTTCGGCGTCCATCCGGAAGCGCGGGCCGCGGGCATGGAGCAGGTTGCGGTCGTCGCGCGCCAACAGGTCGGGCGACACGCGCGACGCCTGGCGGTACGTGGCCGAAAGCACGATCGTCCGCAGCAGTTCTTTCATCGACCAACCGTTGTCCATGAACTCCATGGCCAGCCAGTCGAGAAGCTCCGGATGCGTGGGCGGCTCGCCGCGAATGCCGAAATCCTCGGCCGTCGTCACCAGGCCGTGGCCCAGAAGCTCCGCCCAGAAACGGTTCACCGTCACGCGGGCCGCCACGGGATTCTCGCGGCTGGCAAGCCAACGGGCCAGCGCCAATCGATTGCGCTCCTCGGGCGGCGCGTCGAGCGATTGAAAAACCGCCGGGATGTTCGGCTCGACGGTCTCGCCGGGCGTCTTGTAATTTCCGCGCAGAAAAATCGCCGCCGGCCGGGGCTGCGCCAGTTCCTGCATCACGAGCGTCGTGGGCGGCTTGAGCTTCGTTAGCTCGCCGTCGAGGCGCACCTTTTCCTTTTGCAGCCGCTGATGCTCGCCGTCCTGCGCGACCCGGTATTCGGAAAGCGCCTTGCGCTGCGCCGCGGTGCGGTCCTTGGTCGGCGTGCGCACGGCGTCGACGACGCCGGCCGGCATCGCCTTTCCGCCGACGCCGCCCGTGATCGCCGAAAGACGCAGCCTACCGATCGTCCGCGAGCCGCCGAGATTCTGCTCCAGCCGGAACGTGAGCACCGTCCCGCCGTCCGCGCCGACCGGCTCGGCCGTCTCGAAAACCGCCCAGTGCGGTTCATGGAACTTGGGGTTGATCGCCCAGGCCGTCTTGGGGTCGTCGTCGATCGCGCCGGCCACGTCGTATTTCTGCTGCGAGAAGCTCGCGCTGGCGCGGGAGAACTTGACCGTCTTACTCTCGCCGCCGGCAGCGGGCGACGCCGCGACCTGAAACCAGTGGAGCACGAAATTGGGCCGCTGGGCGTCTCCGCGTCCGGGCCCACCTCCCGGCAGCGACGGATCGGTGAGCGTTTCGAGCTTGATCGCGCGGATTCCCGTCAAGTCCGTTTTCACCGTGGCCGTGTACGTGTCGCGGTCGGGCGCTTCGCCGCTGAGCAAGACCGATTTATCGCCGAGCGTCTCATGGGTTGCCCCGCCCAGGGAATCGAACTCCGCGATTTCCAGGATGTGCTCCCGCGGGGCGGCGGCGATCGCCTTCAAAAGCTCCGCCTCCCACGCAGCATCTGCGTTGCCGACCTTCGCCGCGCGATCGGCAAGCTGTTTTTGCACCGCCTTAAGCTGCGACGAAAGCCGCTTCCGCTTCTCTTCGACCGCCTCGTCCGTCAGCGTCATCTCCGGTCCCAGGAAACGTATCGAGCCGGGCACCTTGGGGTTGGAGCGGTCGGCCTCGATGGCCGTGTTGTTGAGCAGCGCGAACAGCCCGTAAAAATCGCGCATCGACAAGGGATCGTATTTGTGGTCGTGGCACTGGCAGCACTCCATCGTCGCGCCCAGCCAGACCGTCGCCACGGTGTTCACGCGATCGAAGATCTGGTTGACGCGCGTCTCCTCCGGTTCGCTGCCTGCCTCGACGTTGCACGGGGCGTTCCGCAAAAAGCCCGTCGCGACCCGCTGCGAATCGGTCGCCCCCGGCAAGAGGTCGCCGGCAAGCTGCTCGACCGTGAACTCGTCGAACGGCATGTCGGCGTTGAGCGCCGCGACGACCCAGTCGCGATAGGCCCAGACGTCGCGCAGGTCGTCGCGCTGGAAGCCGTGCGAGTCGGCGTAATGGGCGTAATCGAGCCAGGGCCGCGCCCAGCGCACGCCGAACTGCGGCGACTCCAGCAACCGATCGACGAGCTTTTCGTAGGCCGCGTCAGCGTTGCCGTTTGCGGCGTCCTTCAAGAACGCATCGACCTCTTCAGGCGATGGCGGCAGCCCCGTGAGGTCGAGGTGCATGCGGCGGACGAGCGTCGCCGCGGCGGCTTCGCGCGACGGCGAAAGCCCCTCCGCCTCGAGCCTCGCAAGGATGAAGCGATCGATCGCGTTTCGCGGCCAATCCTCGTTTCGCAACTTGGGCAACGGTGGCCGCTCTGGCTTCACATAGGCCCAGTGGTTTTCCGGCCGGGCGTCGTCGGGCCACGTGGCCCCCTGCGCGATCCACTGGCGGATTTTCTCGACCTGCGACGCCGACAGCGGCTCGCCCTTGGCGGGCATCGCTTCGTCGTGCCCCTTGGGCAGCGAAATTCGCCGCACCAGCTCGCTTTGGTCCGGCTTGCCCGGCACGATCACCGGGCCGTTGTCGCCGCCGCGGAGCAACGCCTCGCGCACATCCAGCCGCAGCCCGGCTTCCTGCTTGGCCCGGCCGTGACACTCCGAGCAGGCCCGACGCAAGACGGGATAGACCTCGCGCGAAAAATCGACCGTCCCGGCCGGCGCTTTGTCCTGTCCCGACGCTGCCGCCGACGGACCGAGCGCCAGCGCAAGCCAGACGCTGGCCAAAACCGCGCGAATCAGTGCGTTTTTGGAATGCCCGCGCTGCATGGTTCCGTCGACCTCTTGGCCCAGAGTCCAATTACGCAACAGCATAACGCGCCGCCGCCCGGATGTAACGAAAGAACGGACTGCCGCCATAGAAGCCGTAGCAACCCGCGCCGCCCGCGCGATATACTGGACCCCACGGAAGACCGCTCTTTCCCCGCTGCTTCCCACCTGCCGACCCCGCCATGAACCCCTCCCTCCCCCGCTCCTGCTTCTGCCGACGCACCCGAAGGGAGTTCTTCTGGGAGGCCGGGGCCGGCTTCACCGGATTGGCGCTGACGGGGCTTTTGTCGGGCGACGGCTTCCTGGCCAAACAATCGCTCGCCGCCGACGGCCTCACGAAATTCCAAAACCCGCTGGCCACCAAGGCCCCGCATTTCACGCCCAAGGCCAAGAGCGTCATTTTCCTGTTCATGTACGGCGGGCCCAGCCACGTCGACACCTTCGACTACAAGCCCAAGCTTTTTGACCTCGACGGCAAGACCATCCCCGTCAAGACCAAGGGCCGCGGCGGCGAAAAAAACCAGGGCCGCATCGTCGGGCCCAAGTGGAAGTTCAAGCAATACGGCCAGTCCGGCCAGTGGGTCTCGGAGCTCTTCCCGCACCTGGCCACGTGCGTCGACGACATCGCCTTCCTGAAATCAATGCAGGCCGACTCGCCGATCCACGGCTCCGCCATGCTGCAAATGAACACCGGCCGCATCCTCAGCGGCGCCCCGGCCCTCGGCTCGTGGGTGAACTACGGACTGGGCACGGTCAACGAAAACCTGCCCGGGTTTGTGGTCATGCTCGACCCGACCGGCGGGCCGATCAGCGGCGCGAAAAACTGGTCCAGCGGCTACATGCCCGCCACCTACCAGGGGACGATCCTCCGCACGAAGGGCGCTCCGCTCATCGACATGAGCCTGCCCGAGGGAATGACGCGCGAGATGCAGCGCGACCTCTTGGATTCCTTGCGCGATTCCAACGACGAGCACCTCCGGCCGCGGATCGAAAACAGCGACCTGGCGGCCCGCGTCGCCAGCTACGAGCTCGCCTACAAGATGCAGCTTTCCGCGCCCGAGGCGGCCGACCTGTCGCAGGAGACTGAGGCGACGCACAAGCTCTATGGGCTGGACAACGCGCGGACGCGCGACTTCGGCACCAAGTGCCTCTTGGCCCGGCGGCTGGTGGAGCGGGGCGTGCGGTTCATCCAGGTTTATTCCGGCGGCAACCACAACGACGCCAACTGGGACGCCCACGGCGACCTGGCCAAGAACCACAATTACCACGCCGGCAACACCGACCAGCCGATCGCCGCCTTGATCAAGGACCTCAAGCAGCGGTCGCTGCTCGATGAGACGCTGATCGTCTGGGGCGGCGAGTTCGGCCGCCAGCCCACCGCCGAGTACGCCGAAGGCACCGGCCGCGACCATAACAGCTATGGCTTCACGATGTGGCTGGCCGGCGGCGGCCTGGCGACCGGGCAGAGCATCGGCGCGACCGACGAGCTGGGCTCGGCCGCGGTCGAAGACCCGTTCCACGTCAAGCAGCTCCACGCCACGATCCTCTGGCAGCTTGGCATCGACCCCAACAAGCTCACGTATTTCTATGCGAGCTTGAATCAAAAGCTGGTGGGCGTGGAGGAAGTGCACCCGATCAAGAAGTTGATCGGGTGAGCGTTCGTGGTGACCCCCGCCCACCGCCTGAAGGCGGGGCAAACAGGATCGCCGGCTAAAGCCGGCGCCAATCGCAAAGTCACAATCCGCCGCTGCCAGCTTCAGCCGGCATCTTCGTTTGCCGCCGGCTTCAGCCGGTGGTGTCGAGGCCCTTGAATTCGTATCTGAGCCCGCTTCAGCGGGCTTCTCCATTCGCCTTCAGGCATCTTGTCGGCCCGGCCCAGCAAATCCGCGCCGACAAATTGTTTGCAACATCACGCGCATCGCTTAATCTGTTGACGGCTCTGTCCCACAATCACCTTCTCCATTCCACTCCCATGCGCCACATCATCCTCACCCTTGCCGCGCTTTGCGCACTCGCCGCCCCCTCCCTCCCCGCTGCCGACGAGCCGCCCAATATCGTCGTCATCCTCGCCGACGACCTGGGCTACGGCGACCTTTCCTGCTACGGCCATCCCACGATCCGCACGCCCCACCTCGACCGCCTGGCCGCTGAGGGCATGCGCTTCACGCAGTTTTATTCCGCCGCCGAAGTCTGCACGCCCAGCCGCGCCGCCCTGCTCACCGGCCGCTACCCGATCCGCAGCGGCATGTGCCACGACCAGTTCCGCGTCCTTCGCACGCGCTCGACCGGCGGCCTGCCCGCCGACGAAGTCACGCTCGCCGAGCTGCTTAAGGCCCGCGGCTACGCCACCGCCTGCATCGGCAAATGGCACCTGGGCGTCTTCTCGATCAACTCGGCGCATCACCCAAAGCGACACGGCTTCGACCACTTCTTCGGCCTGCCGCACTCCAACGACATGGATCCCTCGCCGCAGAGGCCGCAGGGGGCTTCCGGCCGGCTCGATCAGGACCCCGCGTGGTGGAATTCGCCCCTCTATCGCGACGAGGAGCTGGTCGAGCGCCCGGCCGACCAGACGACGCTCACCCGCCGCTACACGGAAGAGGCCGTGGCCTTCATCCGCCAGAACAAGTCGCGGCCGTTCTTCCTCTACTTCCCGCACACGTTCCCGCACGTGCCGCTCTTCGCCTCCGAGCGGTTCAAATCCAAAAGCCCGCGCGGACTCTTCGGCGACGTGGTCGAGGAACTGGACTGGAGCGTGGGCCACGTGCTCGAGGCCCTCCGCGCCGAGGGACTCGACAAAAAGACGCTCGTCTTCTTCACCAGCGACAACGGGCCCTGGCTGATCCAGAAAGAAGCCGGCGGGTCGGCGGGCCTGCTCACCGACGGCAAAGGCTCGACCTGGGAAGGCGGCCTGCGCGTGCCCGGCATCGCCTGCTGGCCCGGACGCATCGCCGCGGGCAGCACGCAGCGCGAAATGGCCACGATGATGGACCTCATGCCCACCTGCGCAAAGCTGGCCGGCGCGGAAGTGCCCGCCGACCGCCCGATCGACGGCGTGGACATCGCGCCGATCCTCTTCGGCAAAGGGAGCGTCCCTCGCGAGACGTTTTTCTACTATCGCGGACAGCAGCTCTACGCCGCCCGCAAGGGCGTCTACAAGGCGCACGTGCTGACGCGGCCCGGCTACGGCCCGGAAAAGCCGCAAGCGCACGACCCGCCCTTGCTCTTCGACGTCGAGCGCGACCCCGGCGAGCACTATAACGTGGCGGCGGCCCACCCGGACGTGGTCAAGGAAATCCTGGCCGACATCGAGCGCCACAAGGCGGACCTAAAGGCGCCCCCTTCCCAACTCCAGGACGTGGCCGCGCCGTGACTTCTTCCGTAGGACGGCCTTTCCAGGCCGTCTCGCTTGGGAACGTCGCGCGCCATTGAACGACGGCCTGGAAAGGCCGTCCTACGCCCTTACTCCTGCCTCCCCGTGTACGTCAAATCGTCGAAGTACACGCTCTGCGCGTTCCCGTCGATCCACGTCGTCACAATCCCGAACCGGTTGAACCGAGATCCGCCCTTGCGGTGCTCGCGCCCCAAATCGAGCGACACCGTCTTGCCGTCGAACGTCACCGTCATCCGGCCCGCCCCGTCCGCTCCTAGCGGATCGTAAGCAAGCGACCAGTCGTGCGGGCGGCCGTCGGGCAGGATGTGCGGCAATTCGTCGCCCGTCGCATTGCCGTGCCCGCCCTTCAACCGATACGCCGGGTAGAACAAAAAACCCTCGCGGCTGGGTCCCTCGATGGCCACGCCCAGGAAGTTCATCGGCCAGCCCGACGACTGCTCCTGCGACACGACCATGCTGTCCTCGGAGTGAAAAAAGCCCAGGAGCATCGTGCTGTCGCTCACGCCCCGCCGCAGGCTCACCTTCCCCGACGCCACGAGCGGCTTCTCGGCCGAGAGGTTTTCCAGCTTGTCGCCGTAATACGCCATCTTCTCCGGATATCGGCAATCGCCACGGAACACGATTCCCCCCAGCTCGCCCGCCCGCTCCCCGCCGGCGAAGTTCGTTTCGCTGAATCCGAAATTGAACCGCGGCCGGACGCCCTCGGTCTTGTACGTCCGCCGGTTGCCCTTCTCTTCCCAGCCCGGGTCGCGGTCGAACGTCTCCGCCGCGCCGTTGACGGTGACGTCATCCAGCCACAACTCCCCGCCCGTGTCGTAGCTCTTGGGGATCGCTAGTAGGCCGAAGCGGTTGAACGCCGCCCCGTCGGCCTTGTGACCAAGGTCGAGATGGCAGACGGCCGTCTCGTCGTCGATCTTGACGGTGATCGTCCCGCGGCCGCCGCTCCCCGCGGGGTCGTAGTCGAGCGACCACGTATGAACAGTCCCATTCGACGCAAACCCGCGAAGCTGCTTTTTGTTCGTGCCCCGCTCGTCGACCATCGCGAAGCCGCCGGGGCTGTCTCCGCCGGCCCGCCAGCGGGCGGTCGCGTACTCGACGTAGGCATAAAACACGTCGCCTCGGCCATAGAGCCGGATCACGATCGAGCTGGGCGTCCGCCATTCGTTGATCGATTCGGAGTTGAAAAAACCCAAGAGCGCGTGGAACTGGCGGCCCGCGGCGGCCAGCTTGCCCGACGCCGTCAGCCGGTCGTTGAACGAGCTTCTCTCGATCGGCCGGGCATAGTAGGCCGGCTCCGCCGCGGGCGTGATGAACCCGCCGATCTCGCCCTCCTTCGCTCCGCCGGCGTGGCGCGTCTTGCTGTACCCAAAGTCCTGCCGCACCGTCTGCGCTTCGGGCGTCGTCGCCCGGTGGTTGCGGCCGTCCCACTTCGGGTCCCGATCGAAACTCTGCGTGCGGGTCTGCGGTGCGGCGATCTCGTCGGCACGGAGGGCCGCACCCACCGCGCACAGCAGCCAAGTCAGAATCACGACGAGGTTGGTCCGGCGCTTCAGCATCGGTCTCTCCCTTCGGCGACAAACACGACGGCATTGTACTCGGCGGCGGAGACAAATGGCCACGTGCCGCCCGGTTGGAGTAGAATAATTAAGCAGCGGATTCACGCCGCCTGCCAATCCCACGAGGTACGTACGATGACGCTGACGATCGATGCGGTCTACACAAACGGAGTGTTGAAACCCAAGCAGCCTCTCGACTTGACCGAGGGCACGGAGGTCCGGCTGACGGTGACGACGGCGGGCGAGGACAAGGACCCCTTGGAAGACGTCATTGGCATTGGCGACGGGCCGCCGGACGGCGCCGACAACCATGACAAGTACATCTACGGAAAGATCGGCTCATGATCTTTGTTGACACGTGGGCCTGGGTCGCGCTGGCCTTGAAACGCGATCAGCACCATCGTCGCGTTCTGATGGAACATGCCCGATTCCGCAAGGCGGCGCGCCGCTACGTTACAAGCGGCTTTGTCCTCAGCGAACTGATCGCGCACCTTTACACCACGCTGACTGCGGACCAGGCGAAACGGTTCATCAATTCTATCTTGTCGGCCGTCGATTCGGGCGAGTATGAGCTGGTCCACATCTCGCCTCAGCAATTCCGCCGCGCCTGGGAGCTGCGGCAAAAGTACCACGACAAGCCGGACATTTCCTTCGTCGACTTCACGTCGATGGTCGTCATGCAAGACCTCGGCATCACGGAGGTATTCACGGGCGACGCTCACTTCGCACACGTCAACTTGGGCTTCCGACTGCTGCCATGATGCGGCCTGCTCACTCCAAAATCCCCCTGACAATGTGCCCATGCACGTTCGTCAGCCTCCGCTGAATCCCGTTGTGATAGAACGTCAGCCGCGTGTGGTCGATGCCCAGGAGGTGCAAAATCGTGGCGTGGAAATCGTGCGTGTCGACAGGGTTCTCCGCCGCCTTCCAGCCGATCTCGTCCGATGTGCCGTAGGCGATGCCGGGCTTCAGGCCCGCCCCGGCCAGAAAAACGCTGAACACGTCGGCGTTGTGGTCGCGGCCCGGTCCCGCCTGGTCGCCGGCGCTCTCGGCGTAGGGCGTGCGGCCGAACTCCGTGTTGAAAATGACGAGCGTGTCGTCGAGCATGCCGCGCTGCCTTAGATCGCGCAGGAGTCCCGCCACCGGCTGGTCGATCTTCTTGGACTCGCGGCGGTGGTTGTCCGGCACGCTGCCGTGCGCGTCCCAATGGACCTCGCTGCCGAACGCGGCCCCGCTCCAAAGCTGCACGAACCGCACGCCCCGCTCCACGAGCCGCCGGGCCATCAAGCACGCCCGACCGAAATCCGCGCTCTCCGGCCGCTCGATCCCATACAGCTTGTGCGTCGCCTCCGTCTCCTTCGCCAGGTCCGTCGCCTCCGGGATCGCAAGCTGCATCTTCGCCGCCAATTCGTAGCTCTTCAGCCGCCCCACGAGCGCGTCGTCCACGCCGCGCTCGGCCAGGTGCCGGCGGTTCAGTTCGGCCACGGCCGCGAACCGCGCCGCCTGCGTCGCCTCGTCCGCTCCCGACGAGGGCTTCAGGTCGCGGATCGCCGGCCCGCTCGTGTTCAGCACCACGCCCTGGTGCCGCGTCGGCAAGAAACCGCTCGACCAGTTGTTCGAGCCGCCCGTCGGCAGGGACCGCCGGTCGGGCAGCACGACGAACGTCGGCAGGTTGTCCACCTCGCAGCCCAGGCCGTAGGAAATCCACGTCCCCGCCGCCGGGAAACCCAGCGTGCGAAAGCCGCTGTTGGCCTCGTAGGTCGCGGGCGTGTGGTTGCCCGTCCCGGACCACATCGAGCGGATGACGGTCAGCTCGTCGGCCACCGTGGCGAGGTGCGGAAACAGCTCCGAAATCCAAAGGCCGCTCTGCCCGCGCTGCTTGAACTCAAAATGCGCCCGGTGCAAGAGGCCCACCTTGCCCATGAAGGCCTGGGGCTTCTCCTTGCCGGGCACGCTCTTGCCGTGCAGCTTGTCGAGTTCCGGCTTGTAGTCGAAGGAATCAACATGGCTCAATCCGCCCTGCAGGAAAATCTGGATCGCGCGGCGGGCCTTGGGCGGATGGTGGGGCGGGGGATCGGCGGCCTCCCCGGGCACGCAGGCCGCTTTCGCCTCGCGCGCCAAGAGCGAGGCCAGCGCCATTCCGCCCAATCCGGTGGCAAAGCGCGCGAGCGCGTCGCGCCGCGAAAGCGGAAGCGGAAGCGATGGTTCGTTAGTCCACATACAAGAACTCACTCGCATTAAAGAGCACCAGGCAAAACTCCGCCAGCCCGTGCTCGGCGATGAACTTCGTCCCGAACTGCACCTCGTCCTCAGCAGCCGGCCGCGAAAATGCCAGCAGGTACGCCCGGCGGACCTGCGCCGCCGCGTCGTCGCCCGCTTCGCGCTTCAGCCGCTCGGCGAATTTTTTGGCCGACTGCTCCATGAACTTGTTGTTCAAGAGCGCCAGCGCCTGTAGCGGCGTCGTCGTCACCGAGCGGCGCGGCGTGGCCACCGAGGGGTCCGGGCAATCGAGCACATCCAAGAGCGGGCTTGTGCCCGTCCGCAGCCACGTGCGGTACAGGCTGCGGCGGTTGAACTCGCCGCCGACGGCGTCGAAAACCGTGTACGTCTCGTTGTTCCCGGCGCTGGAGACGGAAAAATCGCGGTAGCCCGGCCCGCCCAGCCTGGGGTCGAGTTCGCCGGAAACGAAGAGCACGGCGTCGCGGAACGTCTCCGCTTCGAGTCGTTGCGACGGCCGCCGCCAGACGAGCCGGTTCTCCGCATCGACGGCCGCCGCCTGCGGCGCCAGGCGCGAACTCTGCCGATACGTCGCCGACATCACGATTAGCTTCTGGATCCGCTTCAAGCTCCACGCCGGGCCGTCCTTCGGCCGCACAAGCTGCGCCGCCAGCCAATCGAGCAACTCCGCGTGCGACGGCAGGCCCCCCTGAAAGCCAAGGTCGCTCGGCGTCCGCACGAGTCCCGCCCCGAAGTGATAGCCCCACAGCCGGTTCACGATCACGCGTGGCGTCAGCGGGTTGTCCGGGCTGGCAATCCACTCGGCGAGCGCTTTGCGGCGCTCAGCCTCGGGCGCGTCGCGCTCGAGCGCCCAGTCCGGAGAGACGCCCGACACGGCGGCGATCCCGCGAGGTGCGACCTCTTCGCCCGGCTGACGAAAATCGCCACGGGCCAGGACGTGCCAGGCCGGCGGCTGTTGCGGCACCGTGACGTGCGCCGGCCCGCCCTCAAGCAACCAAACCACGCTCTTCAGGCGCGAGCGCCGAACGACAACCTCCCGCCGCGATCGCTCGTCGGCCTTCGTCTCCTCGACGTTCAACTCGCCGATCTTCGTCTGCAACGCCGCGAGCCGCTTCTCCGCGGCCTCCTTCCCCACGTCATTCAGGCTCTCGCGCTCGTCGCCGTGATAGGTCCCGCCCAGCGCCGCCGAAATCTGATAGAACTCCGTCTGCTTGACGGGATCGAATTTGTGGTCGTGGCAGCGGCTGCAATTGATCGTCAGGCCCAAAAAAGTCTGCCCGACCGTGCCCACCAGTCCCTCCAGTTCCTCCTCGCGGGCCGCCGCGCGCATGTCGGCCGTGCCGTTCGTGTACGAAGTCAGATCGTACGGTCCCATGACCAGAAACCCGCTGGCCACCACCGCCATGGGGTCGTCCGGCAGCAAAACGTCGCCCGCGATCTGCCAACGGATGAAGTCGTCGTAGGGCAAATCGGAGTTGAGGGCCTCGACCACGAAATCGCGGTAGCGCCAGGCGTTCGGCCGCAGCTTGTTCCGCTCAAAACCCTGGCTTTCGCCGTAGCGGACGATGTCCAGCCAGTGCCGCGCCCAGTGCTCGCCGTAGTGCGGCGAATCCAGCAATCGGTCCACGAGCCGCTCATAGGCCCGCGGATCGGGATCGCGCACGAACTCTTCGACCTCCTCCGCCGTCGGCGGCAGGCCCAAGAGATCGAACGACAATCGGCGAATGAGTGTCCGCCGGTCGGACTCCGGCGAGGGGCGCAAGCCGGCCCCTTCCAGCTTGTGGAGGATGAAGTGGTCGATCTCGTTCGTCGGCCATTTTTCGTCGGCCACCTTCGGCGGCTCGACCGACTTCACCGGTTGCAGCGACCACCAGTTGTATCCCGCCCGGCGGTCGCTCGTGTACAAGAATGGATCGATCGGGTCGGCGGCCCACTTCGCTCCCGACGCGATCCACTCGCGCAGGCGAGCGATTTCTTTTTTCGCCGGCCGCGCCCGGCCCTGTGGCGGCATCTCGCCCGCCTCGACGCGGTGCAACAGCAAGCTCTTGTCCGGCTGCCCCGGCTCGAGCGCCGGCCCGCTCTCGCCGCCTTTGAGCGCCCCCGCGCGCCGCGTCAGGTCCAAACCCCCCTTCCGGTCTGAGCCGTTGTGGCATTCCAAACAATTCCGGGCAATCAGCACCGCCACGTCCGCCTCGGGCGGCGGCGGCGGCGCCTTGGGCGGGGCGCCCTGGATCGCGTTGTCGCCGGCCGACAGCTTGCCGCGCCAGATTTCCAGCCCCGAGAGGTTCGCGATCCCGCCGTCAGCCGCAAGCTCGATCGTGCCGTCCTTGACTTCGATCGCCCACGGGCCCAGCCGCTCCCAGCGCCCGGCCGGCGCGCTCTTGTAGCCCTTGGCGACGACCTGGCCGTTGAGACGCAGATCAAACTTCTCCGGGTGGTTGTCCTCCCAGACGTACAGATAGACGCTGTACGTTCCGGCCGGCACGTCCGAGACGCGGACGCGGG
Organism: Planctomycetia bacterium; assembly: GCA_016177915.1. Lineage (GTDB taxonomy): Bacteria > Planctomycetota > Planctomycetia > Pirellulales > S012-138 > JACOUI01. The sequence goes on along the minus strand of JACOUI010000070.1, from coordinate 12,132 downwards.
CCTGGCTCTGCCGCGACCAGCGATTGGAGCGGATCATCCGCGCCCGCTCGCCGTCCGTGCCCGGCGAAAGCCGCACGGCCTGGTCCTCGAACGTGTCGTCGTCGCAGGCCAGTCCTTTGGCGTCACCGGCTTCCCAGTGGTTCCCGTCGATGACCAGCGCCGGCCCGCCGAGATTGAAGGCGCGATAGAACGCGGGCGCGTCGTCGTCGGCCGCCAACCGCGGAGGCGTCGCGACGCCGCCGGCCGCCAGGCAGACCGTGGCAGTCAGAATCCACGTCGCGTTGCGGCGGCAATTCATGGCGTCGTGGCTCATCGGGAGAAACTCGGCAATTCGCGCCGACAACGGTCCATTATAAAGCCGACAACGGTCCGTTATAAAGAGGCCGGCGGAGGGGGTCAAACGCGGCGAGCGTTGCGCCGCGATTACACGACTATGACGCCTAAACAGCGTTAGGTTACGTCCAATCCGCCGCGATGCGACCTTAGCCGGTGCGCTCCGCTGCGACCCCGGCCGGCTGGTCCGACCGGTGAAGGAGGTTGGCAGGCTAGCGCGATTAGCCGCACAACCTTTCGCTCCTGCGGCGCAAGGCCGCAGGGGGCGAGTCCGTGCAACAACGCCCCGTTCCGCATTGGACTGCCGCCCCGCATCGGCTACGCTTTCCTTGCCGCCGCGCCATTTCGCGGCAACGGCAGAACGCTTCACGGAGACTCGGAATGCTGATCACCTTTCGCCGGTCGCGGCTTTGGCAATTCGCTTACGTCCTCGTCCCGGCCCTCGCGATGGTGCTGGCCCTTGCGACAACCGGCCGCACGGACGACTGGCCCCAGTTCCTCGGGAAAAACCGCGACGGCATCTCCGCCGAAACCGGACTCCTGAAATCCTGGCCAAAGGACGGACCCAAGGAAGTCTGGCGCGCCAAGGGCGGCGTCGGCATGTCGGGCCTCGCCATCTCCGCCGGCCGGCTCGTGACGATGCTCCAGCGCGACGGCCAGCAGCTCGTCGTCGTCCTCGACGCCGCCACCGGCAAGACGCTCCACGAAGTGCCCGTCGCCCCCGAATACGAAAACACGATGGGCGACGGTCCCCGCGCCACGCCGGCGATCGTGGGCGATGTGGCCTACGCCTTCACCGGCGAGGGCATTCTGGCGGCCGTCGATCTCAAAACGGGCAAGGTCGCCTGGTCCCGCGACACGGTCAAGGAACTCGGCGGCGAGCCGTCGGAATACGGCATGGCCGGCTCGCCGCTCGTGGTGGGCAACCTCGTGATCGTCACGCCCGGCGCGCCGCAAGGGACCGTAGCCGCCTACGACCGCAAAACCGGCGAGCCGAGTTGGCAGGTCGTCGCCGGCCGCGGCGACACGGCCGGCTACTCCTCGCCCGTCCTGCGCACGGCCGGCGGCGTCGAGCAGACCGTCGTCTTCGAGGGCAAGGCTGCGATCGGCCTTTCGCCGAAGACAGGCGACCTCCTCTGGCGCTATCCCTACGAGACGAACTTCGACTGCAACATCGCCGCGCCGCTCGCGCACGACGGAAAAATCTTCATCTCCTGTGGCGAAAACCACGGCTGCGAGCTGCTGTCGCTCGTCGAAAGCGGCAGCACGTTTCAGGTCAAGCCGGCCTGGGTCTCGCACGGGCCCGACAGCGTCCTGCGCGCCGAGTGGCAAACGCCGGTGCTGCTCGACGGCCATCTCTACGGCATGGACAACGTCGGCGGCGCCGGCCCGATCACGCACCTCAACTGCGTCGAGATCGCCACCGGCAAGCGCAAGTGGCAGGAAAAACGCTTCGGCAAGGGGAACCTCATCGCCGCCGACGGCAAGCTCTTCATCAGCACAATGAAGGGCGAGCTGGTCGTCGTCCGCGTCACGCCCGAAAAGTTCGACGAGTTGGGCCGGGCCGTGGTCCTCGGCACGACGCGCCAGGCGCCGGCGCTTTCCGGCGGGCTGCTCTATCTTCGCGATGACCGGGAGATCGTGTGCCTGGATGTCCGCGAGGCGAAGTAGACCGGCGACCGACGTTGTGCGAACATCGTCGGCGGCGCGGCAAGGGCGCGCCCTCGCGATACTGCAAACCATTCAATCGAAAGACATCGCTTTCCATGAATCCGGCACCGCTAATGACGCTTCGGCTCCGCTTTCCGGCGAAGGACATCCCCCAACTCGCTGCCCGCTATTCGTCCGAGTTGAACGACAGGGATCGCAGACTCACGACGATCCTGACCGACGAGGTCTTTCCCGCTTATGAGCAGCAGGGATTCCTAACCAAGCAGCAGTTCGTCAAAGTGTGCGAATGGAAGTCGCCCCGTCCCAAGCGTCGCTTCGAGTCGAACGACGCGGACCTGATTCGTGAAGTATCCACTCTTGCTCGGACCACCACGTCGGAACGGATGCGAATTCAAGTGTGGACACTGCTGGACGGCGTGAATTGGCCGACCGCCTCCGTGTTTCTTCACTTCGCCTTCCCGGACAAGTACCCGATTCTGGACGTGCGGGCTTTGTGGTCGCTCGGCGTCGATCATCCTCCGGTGTACAACTTCCCGTTCTGGTGCACCTACACGGACGCATGTCGTTCGTTGGCGAGGTCGGCCAAGGTCACGATGCGAGAGCTAGACGAAGCATTGTGGAAATACTCGCAGGCGAATCAAGGCAAACCGCAACAAGTCGTCACACCCAATTGATGCGATTCGCTTCCCTTGACGCCTCCGGTGGGGAGACTACTCGCGCTGGTTCCGCGAGTGCATCGAGGACGAAAACCTGGCCGCCGCCGAGCAGATCGAAAAATCGTCGAGCGCGTCGCCAGTGGAGAGCCGGGCGCTGATCCGCGCGGCCGTGGAGCGAGACTACACGCTTCCCGCCTCTCCGCTGCCGGTGCCGGGGGCGAGCTAGCGTCCTTATGGCACGAGCGGAACGCCGCCGGCCTAAATGACCGTCATGGCCTTGCGATCTGCCGCTTTGCCCACTGCAGCACGTCCCGCGCGATACGGACCGAGCGGCGATAGCGTCTTTTTCCGACTGGTCCGACGAGCCCCGGATAGCGCGTCACCACGGCGAAGGGCGTAAGCTCGTGGGCTTGCCAGACGTATTTTGGGATTCTGACGCCGCTCTGCTGGAGTCGCTTGAGCAACTCCGCCAGGTTGTGAGTGTAAGGATGGGGCACGCCCCGCTTGATGAAGACCGCTTTGACGGCCTTCTCGGCGGCTTGCTGCGCGTCGAAGCAGAGGTCTTCCAGATACACATCGGGCAGAATGTTCTGCGCGTGCGCCAGGTTGCTGCCGGCGCGGTTGAGCCATTCGCGCGGATCGTCCGGCGACAAACGCTTACGCGCCATAGACGACCTTGCCTTCCTTGAGGGCCGGGCAAATCACTAGACAGTGCGTATCGCGATACCGCTCGACCTCGTCAGGAGTCACGACGACGACGTCGACGGGCGCACCCGCGCCGCGGAGGTGGCGATAGATCGCTGTCGTCAGTCGCCAGCGGTCGAACTTGCCCCTCTTGACGACCAAGAGATCGATATCGCTGTCGGGGCCCATCGTGCCGCGCGCGGCCGAGCCGAACAGGACGATCTTCTCCGGCCGGGCCGCCCTGACGACTCGCCGAACGATGTCGTCCAGGACCTTCTTGTTCGGGCGGCCGCTTTTTCGACCGCGTTTTTTGGTCAGGGACTTCATGCGCATGTTCCATTGACCGCGCAACCGGGCTCGAAGGTCCGATGGGGCGGGCCGAAAGCAAGTCTACCTTCCAGCATCTTGCGATCAATGACGCGCAATTCCCAGCCGAGGTTCTGGGCTCTGATGCGGTAATGGGCGACTTTGACCGCTTCGTCCCATTGCCATCTCGCCAAGTCGCGGATCGGCCCGCCGAACTGCGATCGTTCAACACTTCGCCGTTTTTCGCTTCTTACCGACCACCCCGCGTTTCTGGGCCTTCCGAATGTAATCCCGTGCCCAAAGCTTTGAGTTGGTTCACAATCTCCGCCGCGGTCATGTCAGTTCTCCAGACTCTCTCGGAATGTCCAAAGGGCGACGGTCGTACCTTGGTTTCATGGGCGTGATCTTAGCTGCGCGTCCGGTGGCCGTCACGTGCTGCGAGCCGAAGAGACTGCGCTCTGGCTATCCAATCTGCGCCATCACCGGCCAATACGAGTGCCTGCCTGCGCCTCTGGCAGAGGGTAAAATTGTGCGAGGGTTTCAGCGCAACCGAGGCCGACGGGGCGAGCCGATCCGCACGTGCCCAGGCCTCGCCGCCGGGCGCATAATCTGTCCATCCGATTGGCCGCGGGGTTCTTCAGCTTCCGGTGACGCTCATGCGCTACCACGTTCTGGCTGCCGACTACGACGGCACTCTCGCCCACCACGGCCGCGTCGATGACGCCACGCTCGAGGCGCTCAAGAAGCTCCTGGCCAGCGGCCGCCGGCTCGTGCTCGTCACCGGCCGCGAGCTGCCGGAATTGATGCAGATTTTTCCGCAGATCGACATGTTCGAGTGGATTGTCGCCGAGAACGGCGGCCTGCTCTACCGGCCGGCGACGAAAGAGGAAAAGGTCCTCGCCGATCCCCCGCCCGAGAAGTTCATCCAGACCCTCCGCTGCAAACACGTCGAGCCAATTTCCGTCGGCCGCGTCATCGTCGCCACCCGGGAACCCAACGAAAAGCTCGTTCTGGAGGCGATCCGCGACCTGGGCGTCGAGCTGCAGGTGATCTTCAACAAGGGCGCCGTCATGGTCCTGCCCACCGGCGTCAACAAGGCGACGGGCCTTGTCGCCGCGCTCAAGCGGATGGGCCTCTCGCACCACAACGCCGTCGGCATCGGCGACGCCGAAAACGACCACGCTTTCCTGCGCCTCTGCGAATTCTCGGCCGCCGTCTCCAACGCCCTGCCCGCCGTCAAGGAAACGGCCGACATGGCGACGCGGTCGGATCACGGCCGCGGCGTCGCCGAACTGATCGAGAATTTGATCGCCGACGATCTGGCCGGCTTCGACGACCGCCTCCACCGTCACCACCTCGCGCTGGGCGCCCGCGACGGCCAGGAAGTCCTGCTCTCGCCCTATGGTCCCGGCGTGCTGATCTGCGGCCCGTCGGCCAGCGGCAAATCGACCGTCGCCACGCGGATCGTCGAGTCGCTCCTGGAGCGCGACTATCAGTTCTGCCTCATCGATCCCGAGGGCGATTACGAGGCCTTCGCAGGCGCCGTCGTCTTCGGCGGACCCAAAGGCCCGCCCGTCGCCGAGGAGGTCTTGCACCTCCTGCAAAACGCGCAGGCCAACGCGATCGTCGGCATGACCGGCATGCCCATCGCCGACCGGCCGCCGTTCTTCTTGAGCCTGCTCGCGCAGTTGCTGCAGATGCGCACCCGCACCGGCCGGCCGCACTGGCTCATCCTCGACGAAGCCCATCACCTGATGCCGGCCGAATGGCAGCCGCCCTCCGGCCTGATGCCCGAGCACCTGCGCAATTTCCTGCTCATCACCGTGCATCCGGAGCTGCTCGCCGGCAAGCTCTTGGAGCGGATCAACACGGTGCTGGCCGTCGGGACCGACGCGGGCACGACGCTGCAAGCCTTCGCCCGGGCCGCCAAGGCCAAGCTGCCGCCGTTCGACATCCCCGTCATGGAAAAGGGCGAGCTTTTGATGTGGCAGCGCGACGAGGACGTGCCGCCCGTCAAAATCCGCGCCCATCCCAGCAAGATGGAGCGCCGCCGGCACCGCCGCAAATACTCCGAGGGTGAACTGCCGCCCGACCGCAGCTTCTATTTCCAGGGAAAAGAGGGCAAGCTGAACCTCCGGGCGCAGAACCTGATGCTCTTTTTGCAGTTGGCCGATGGGGTGGACGATGCCACCTGGCAACACCACCTTGAGCGGGGCGATTACTCGCGCTGGTTCCGCGAGTGCATCAAGGACGAGAACCTGGCCGTTGAAGCGGAACGGATCGAGAAGCAGCCCGATGCGTCACCCCCGGCGAGCCGGGCGGCCATGCGGGCCGCCGTCGAGCGCGAATACACGCTCCCCGCGTCGCCGCCCCTACCCGTGCCGGGGGCGAGCTAGCCGAGACCCGTCGTCGGCTGTGTGGCACGAGCGGAGCCAAGCGTAGCCTCGGAGTTGGATCGGGATGTAAACCTGACCGTCCGGCTTGCTGTTGGCTCGCCTATCATGGTTTTGCGATCTGCCGCTCAGCCCAGCGCAGAACCGACTCGGCAATGCGGACCGCGCGGCGGTATTGTCTCTTGCCGATCGGCCCGCCGAGTCCGGGATAGCGCGTCACCACGGCGAAGGGCGTAAGCTCGTCGGCCTGCCAAACGTATTTGGGAATTCTGACGCCGCTGCGCTGCAGGCGCTTGAGGAGGTCCTCCAGGTCGTGAATGAACGGGAAGGTCGCGCCGCGGTGGATGAAGACCGCTTTGACGGCTTTTTCCGCAGCCTGTTGCGCCTCGAAGCAAAGATCCTCAACAAACACGGCGACCGCATCGGCCTTGGCCAGCGCGAGGTTGCTCCTCGCACGGTTGAGCCACTGGCGCGGATCGGTTGGCGGGTAGCGCTTACGCGCCATAAACGACCTTGCCTTCCTTGAGGGCCGGGCAGATCACAAGGTAGGGAGAATCTCCATACCGCTCGATGTCCTCGGGCGTCACCACGACGATATCGACCGGTGCGCCTTTGCCGCGAAGTTGACGATAGATCGCCGTCGTCAACCGCCAGCGGTCGAACTTGCCCCCCTTGACGACCAGAAGATCGATATCGCTGTTGGGGCCCATCGTGCCGCGCGCGGCCGAGCCGAAAAGTACGATCTTCTCCGGCCGCGCCGCCTCGACGACCCGCCGAATAATGTCGTCCAGGACTTTTTGGTCTGGGCGGCCGTTTTTTCGTCCGCGTTTCTTGGTCAAGGTCTTCATGTGCATGTTCCAGGAACGGGAAGGGCCACGCTTGCTCGTCGGATGGGTCGGACCGACAGCAAGTCTACCCTTCAGTATCTTCCAATCAATGACGCACCATTCCTAGCCGAGGTTCTGTGTGTTTGAGGATTCGCGCGAAACACCGCATCGCGCGACGATCCTGCTAGAATGGAACGACGCTCCAGCCCGGCAGCGCCTCTTTTCCGTTCGCTTTCCGCAAAGGAGAACGCAGTGCCTCGATTTCGTCGTAGATCAGCTCCCCCGGCAATCATGCTCGGCCTGGCCGCTGCGTTCTTCCTCATCGCACCAACCGCCTCCCGCGCCGAGGTCCGCAAGGTGACGCACGTCTACAAGAAAGCCGGGGACGTCGAGATCAAGGCCGACGTCTACCGCGAAGCCGACGACAAAAAGCGCCCCGTCGTGGTCTGGATTCACGGCGGAGCGCTCGTCATGGGCCATCGCGAGAGCGTGCCAGGCTGGCTCAAGGACGCCGGCCGCCAGAGCGGCTTCGTCCTCGTCTCGATCGACTACCGCCTCGCGCCCGAAACGCAGCTACCGGAGATTATCGCCGACCTGGAAGACGCCTTCCGCTGGCTGCACGACAAAGGCCCGGAGCTTTTTCACGCCGACCCCGATCGCGTGGCCGTCGTCGGCGGGTCGGCCGGCGGGTACCTGACGCTGACGGCCGGCTATCGCGCCAAGCCGCGGCCGACGGCCCTCGTTTCGCTGTGGGGCTACGGCGACCTCGTCGGCGCTTGGTACAGCCAGCCCAGCCCCCATCCGCGGCATCACCAATCAAAACTCACGCGCGAGGAGGCCTTCCGGCAGGTCGCCGGGCCGCCGATCTCCGACGCGCGCGATCGCAAAGGCGACGGCGGGGCCTTCTATCAGTTCTGCCGCCAGCAGGGACTGTGGCCCAAGGCCGTCTCCGGCTGGGACCCGCACAGCCAGGCCGACAAGTTCGATCCCTACATGCCGCTCAAGAATGTCTCATCCGAATACCCGCCCACGCTTTTGATCCACGGCGACAAGGACACCGACGTGCCGCACGAGCAATCCGTGCTGATGGCGGCCGAGCTGAAGAAGCGCGGCGTGGAGCACCGCCTGCTGAGCATCGCGGGTGCCGAGCACGGCCTGGCCGGCGCCGAAAAGCAAACCATCGACGAGGCCAACCGGGCGGCGGTGGAGTTTATCCGGTGGCAGCTCGCGAAGTGAATCGTCGCCAGCGCTCTCACTGGTTTGTAAACCACGCCTGTACGACTCGCCGCGCCCTGCCTTGCTCGCCTTCCAGGATCCGTTCGTCCCCCGGCTCGAACTGAACGATCAGTCGCTCGTTCGGCTGGATCGCATCATAAAGTTGCAAGGCGAGGAAGTTGTCCGAATCGGCGAGCGCCTCGATCACCAGCGGCAGGATCGCAGGTCCCAAGGCGACCAAGGCGTCGAACTCCTTGCCGACGGCGCGCGTGTGCGGGTCGGAGTTGATCGCCAGCCCGCCGCTGAACCACGTTCGCTTCCAGGCGTCGAACGCGGCCTCGAATCTCGCTCGCACATCGGCTGGAAGGCGCTCGCGCTCTTCGCGCAGCGCCTTCTTCTGCGCCGCCGTCAGGTGCGACTTGACGGTCTTCTCCTTCATCGTTTCCTCCAGCAGGCGTGCCAAAATCGCCTCGATAAGACGGCTCTTCGTGTAAAATGCGACGACGCGCCCATAGTTGCTCCCGGCAAGTTCATTCAACCCGTGTTGAATTCGCAAGTCCGCACCGCATTTCGATTCCCATCGCGGTCCGTGCCCGGGCCCGCAAACCGACCCGTGCGTCATGTGTGCCGTCGAGTGGCCCCAGGCCGCAATCGGGCCGTCGCCGGCGCGAGCAAAGCCAAAGCCGCGATAGAACGTGTCGAAGTGGGCAATGGAGCTTCCGGGCCAGAGCCACAGATCCGTCACACCAACCGTCCACGCTATGCAATTGTACGTGCTGGAAACCTCCCCTGTCACGACGGCCTGGTCGACGTTGAGGTTGGCAAAGTGACCCTGGAATCGCTGCTTCTCGGCAGGAGTCATCGGGCGTGCCATGTAGTGGTCTCCGAGTTTTCTGTGTGACGCTCCGTCCTCTATCTCGCGTTCTTCTTCGCAGCCATCTTCTTCGCCGCTCGGCTCGTGCTTCGCGCCGCCGCGCCGCCCTCCGATAGCTCTCGTCGATCCACCGCTCCAGCACGTCCAGCTGCAGGGCAAGCAGACGAAGCTGGTCCTGACGCAGGAAGGGTTCCCGGGACAGGAGTTTTGCCAGGTCGTCTCGCAAGGCGGAATTCGCTCGGCGATGCCGATCGCCTCGTCCAGGTCCTTGGCTTCGATCACGTAGTACCCGCCAAGCTGCTCGCGCGTCTCCGCGAAGGGCCCGTCGGTCACCTGCCGCTTGCCGTCGCGCACGCGGACGCTGGTCGCCGTCGCCACGGGGTAAAGCGGCGAAGCCCCCAAGTACTGCCCCTTCGCGGCCAGGTCCCGGCAAAGCTGCGCAGACTCCACGTAGCACGACGCCCGCTCGGCGTCGTCCATCGCCTGCTCGTGCATGTACCATTCCGCCATTTTTGTCGATCTGTGCAGATTTCTGCGGCGGGGTAGAATTGACGTGCCACTCCCTCGTTGTGCCGCGGAGGACGCCCATGATCGAGCCGCTCCCCCTTAAGTCGATCCATCACGTCGAGTTGCTGGTCGGAAACGCCAAGCAGGCCGCGTTCTATTACCGCAAGGCCTTCGGCTTCTCGCAGTTGGCCTACGCCGGCCCGGAGACGGGAGTGCGCGACCAGGCCTCGTACGTCCTCCAGCAGGGCGACATCCGGCTCGTCGTCAGCACGCCCATGTTCCCGACCGACCCCATGTCGGTCCACCTGCAAAAGCACGGCGACGGCGTCTTGGACATCGCCTTTCTCGTGGACGACGTCGACGCCTGCTACAACGAGGCCGTCGGCCGCGGGGCCCGCGCCGCCCTGCCGCCCTATGACCGCGCCGACGAGTTCGGCCGCATCCGCCGGGCGAAAATCCGCGCCTACGGCGACACCCTGCACTCGTTCATCTCGCTGGCCGACTACCGCGGGCCGTTTTTGCCCGGCTACCAGCTTCGCCGCAGGCCCTCCGCCGGGGCCGGCCTGAAGAAAATCGACCACATCGTGGGAAACGTGGAAGACGGCCGGATGAACGACTGGGGCACGTACTACAACAAGGTGCTGGGATTCCACCAGTTCATGTCGTTCGACGACAAGGACATCTCCACGGAGTTCACGGCCCTGCGCAGCAAGGTGATGGCCGACCCCACCGGCACGATCAAGTTCCCCATTAACGAGCCGGCGGCGGGGCGCAAGAAGAGCCAGATCGCCGAGTACCTGGACTACAACCTGGGGGCGGGCGTGCAGCACATCGCCCTTCTGACCGACGACATCGTCCACACCGTCTCCGTGCTCCGCGACAACGGCGTCGAATTTCTGCAGGTCCCCCCGTCCTACTACGACATCGTCTGGGACCGCGTGGGCGACGTCGACGAGAGGAAGGACGACATCCGCGAGCTGGGCATCCTCGTCGACCGCGACGAATCGGGCTACCTCTTGCAGCTTTTCACCAAGCCCGTCGAGGACCGCCCCACGCTCTTCTATGAGATCATTCAGCGGAAGGGCTGCGAGGCGTTCGGGAAGGGCAACTTCAAGTCGCTGTTTCAGGCGATCGAGCGCGAGCAGGCGGAGCGGGGCAATCTGTAGCGCTCTCGCGTCTAAGTGCGCCCGCAGAATGATTTGGGTGGTAGGACGGCCTTTCCAGGCCGTCATTTCAGCGACGGCCCGGAAGGGCCATCCTACAGTTCAATCTGCGGGTGCGCTTACTACCGCACGCAAGCCCATCGGTTGCACCGTCGCAACCGGTGGGCTTGATAATCACTGGCTCGCACAGATTACGCCGATCGCGTGCCTGCGGTGGGACTCGGTGTGTGGACAGCCATGATGTACTTTTGTTTAGAACGGCCGGGATTTTTCGTGTCCGCTTTCTTGGGCCGTTTGCGACTACCTTACCGGGGGATTGCCGCGCGCGGCTGCTCTCGACGGGTGCATCGCCAATGGCACGTCGCAACAGACACAATTCGCCGGTCGTCGACCAACCGACTCGGTTGCGTCCAAAAGGGCTGCTGCGCCTACTGCCCGCCTTGGTTGGGCTGTGCAAGGAGTACCGCTCGGCACGGGAACCTGGGGACGCGAGGGTCCGCGGTTTGACCGCGTCGCTGCTCGCCGACGGCGGTCTCACCGGCGCCGATCTCAAAGCCTTGATCGCCCAAGGGTTTGTGGCGCCGCTTCCTCGCCGATCGCGGGGGCAGGGGGGGTCCGGCTTCGTGGCCAGGCGCGGTTCATTGCCACTGCGAGTTCCCCCCCTTCCGAAGGGGGGGCAGGGGGGGTCCGGCTTCGTGGCAAGGCGAGGTTCATTGCCACTGCGAGGGGCGCGGCCCTTGTCGAGCGGCTGCTATCGAGCATCGGTGACTTGCTCAAGGGCCACGGACTGGCAATTCTTGAGCCTGGCCGTCGCGGGCGGTCCCTTCCGAAGCCGCGGTGGGACGCGGCTTGCCGTGAACTTTGTTGTGGACCGATCGTGGTTAAGCGCTTCCGAAGGCCGGCGCCAAACCAGGAGCGGATTCTGGCACGGTTCGAGCAACTCGGGTGGCCGGAACGGATCGACGACCCGCTGCCCAAGGCCGGCGAGGTCGTGCCGACGCAGCGCCTGCACGAAGCGGTGAAGCGGCTGAACGGGGCGCAACTCCGCAGGCTCCTTCATTTTTGGGGGGACGGCACCGGCCGGGGGGTCTGCTGGCGCTGGAGATAAAGACAGTCACCGCCGGCCTTGTGCCGGTGGGTGGATGATTGGCAGCTAGGGGGCCGACCCCCCCCCAGAGATTGCGCCTCCGCCGAAAAGCGCGTGGGCGCAGCCTGAATGGGGGTGACAGACTGGCGGGTCTTTCACCACTGCGCCAGGTAGAAAAAAATCGTTGATCGCCCACGACCGCCCCTATTCAGTCCGTCCGCCGTTCGTCAAGAAAGGTGGTTGACGAGGCCAGCGCGGCGTTAGAATGCGAAACACGTCGAGTTGAAAGGCGCGGGCCTTGTCGCGGCGGAGGAACACGTCGTGGCTGTCGTCAGTGAAGAGCGCGTTTCGATGAGCGCCGGCAGCGCAGGGGCTGCCGAGTCTCGCGCCCCAAGTCGGTGGCTGGGGTCGTACTC
>JACOUI010000069.1 GCA_016177915.1 Planctomycetia bacterium | reverse complement strand
CCGTGAAGATTGGCAGCGAGCCAGGAAAAAACGACGGGATTTTGCGTTCCCATCATCCTCTGGTGCTCCGTCTTCGCGGCAAGTTTCCCAAAAAATCTCGGCAGATCGGCTTTTTCACAATTTCCGACAGACTGTAGCCTAAAGCCTACCTCCTGCCTAGCATTGGACTCATCAACCGGGCAGCGAGATTGTCTCGTTTTCATTCAACTTCTTGGAGAAAGCACCCTGAGCCGCCGTCCGCTGTGCATCCTTTGTTATCTGGCGCTGGGGACACTCGTCGCCGCCGTCGTGGGCTTTGCGCTGTCGGCGCGGGGCCAGCAGCCCGACGCGCCCAAGCCCTCGCCCGAGCACGAAGTGCTGAAGATGGAGGAAGGGGTGTGGTACTCGGTGGTGAAGATCATCGCGCCTGAAGGCGCGATCGAGGGCAAGGGCACCGAGACCAACCGCCTGATGAAGGGCGGGCTGTGGCTGGTCAGCGACTACGAGGACTCCGATCCCAATGGCTTCTTCGGCCACGGGATCCTGGGCTACGATCCGGCCAAGAAGAAGTTCGTGGGGAGCTGGGTGGACAACATGTCGACCGGCAAGCCGATGAAGCAGAAGCACGTGACCGTGTACAAGGCGGACGTGCGCGAGTTCGCCATTTACGTGACCGGGCCGGACGGCAAGGACATGAAGGTCCTGGAGATGACGGCCAAGCGGCGGAAGAAGTAGAAGCTGGAGTCCCGAATTTAGCCGGTTTTCGTGCCGCTAGAAGGCGGAATTTCAACGGCTGGGACTCGCGCCATGACCGTTGCATCCGACGTTCTCGACGTGCTGCGGGCGGTAAACGGCCCGCAGCGGGAAGAAGCGCTGCGCACGGTCGCAGTCCTGCAAACGGCCGTTGCGGCCGACGTGGATGCGGTCTTCGAGAGCGTTGAAACGGCCGGCCGGCTTTCCGATGAGGCATACGCCGCACTGGGCGAGCAGCTTTGGCGGCGTTACCACGTCTCGCGCGATGTGCAGCCGGCCGAGGCGCTGCTGCCGTCGTCGATCGAGCGGATTGCGCGGTTGTACAAGGCGCTTGGGCCCGGCAGCACCGTGCGGCACCATTTTCTCCGCGCGCTGGCGGCCGAGCGTAGCCGCGAGGCGCTGGAGCGGTTTGCCGAGCTGCTCGCGGGCGATCCGCCGGAAAAAATCGAGCACTGCGACCTGGCGCTCGTGCCGCTGTTTGAGCGGAAGGCGTACCCTGCCGAGGCGCTGTTTCCACGGCTCCTGGAGGCGATCGCTCGGCGTCGGCTGGCGGCGGCCGTGCTGGACCTGGCGAATTTCGTGACGCGCCAGAAAATGGTGAGCCAGCACCCGGCCAAACCGCGCGCGGCGCAGCTTGTCGCCCTGTGCGGCGAGATGGTGCAGCACCTCCTGGCGATCCAGGAGAACCCGGACAAGTTCGCCAAGAGTGCCGCCGAGCTGTCGACGCTGCTGGGCGAATGCGCGGGCCTCTTGACGGCGCTCTGTGACGCCTTGGCCTGGATTGGCGACCAGCGGGCCGTCCCGAAGCTCCGTCAGGCGCTGGAGCTGAAACACCGGCGGCTGCGGGCCGAAGCGGCCAGCGCCCTGGCGCGACTGGGCGACGACGAGGGCGTGACGACCCTCGTGGAGCTGACGGCCGAGCCGGTCGTCCGAACCCGGGCGATCCAATACCTCGACGAGCTGGGGCTGTCCGACAAGGTCGAGCCGAAATTCCGCGAGCCTGCGGCGCGGGCCGAGGGGGACGTGGCGGCGTGGCTGGCGCATCCCAGCAACCTCGGCCTGCCGCCGCACCGTTTGGAGCTGGTCGATTCGCGGCTTCAGGTCTGGCCGGGGCGCGATCAGCCGGTCGATTGCTTTTTGTTTCGGTTCGAGTACGACCTGCCGCAGGGCCGATTCAGCGGCATCGCTATGGCAGGGCCGATCGTGCACGTGCTTAGTTTCAGCGTGGAAGGGCTGCCGATCGATGACGTTTACGCCGCGTTCGCCGGCTGGGACGCGCGGCACGCGGAGATGGCCGAGTCCGCAGTCGAATCGCTCGAGCAGGCGCAGCGGCGGCAGGTGGAAGCGGTCGCGGCCGAGCTGGCGGCCGCCTGCTACGACGACGTTCAGCCGGTATTGGTCGGGCGCTTCTTTGGCGAGGAGCACGTCGTGGCGACGGCGCGGCGACACGGCCAGGCGGGGGTCGTCGTCGTCCGGCCTGACGGCGTGGATTTCTTTCCGCAATCAGGTCCGAGGCCGCTTGCGCCGGGCGAAGTGTACTTGATCGTCAAGGGGCGGTTGCTGCTGCGGCTGTTCAACGGATAGGGCGGCGACGGGCGCTTACACCAACCCGAAGCGCCAGCGAGGGAGCGACTTCATGCACGTTGGACGCTCGATCCGGCGCCGACGATGCTGCGCCCTCGCTTGCGCTTCGGGTTGGTGTGCCGGCTGGAGGCGGAGTACCGACCCCAGCCACGCCTCGTGTTCAATCGTGCTTTCGCAGGTAGCCCGCGCTCGATTGGAAGTATTTCCGGCGGCGCGACTGGGTCGAGTCGGCCGCCTCGGTCTTGCGCTCCCGCAAGTCGGCCAGGCTGGCCAGGCAGCAGCGGCAGCCGACGGTCCGCACGTGGAAGTCGATGTACTTCGCCTGGGCGGCCGGCAGCGTCTTCAAAAGGTAGGCCCCAAGGTGCTCTCTCGTGGGGCAGGTCAGCCGGTGGCGGCGCCAGATTTCGCCCAGCGTGTGGCCCCACGAGTCGCGCCGGGAGTGAATCCGCGCCAGCGATTCCAGCAGTTTGGCGTCCGAGCGCAGGGCGGCTTCGATGCGGGCCATGTCGGGCGCCGGCAGGGCCTCGTCGAGATAGGCTTCCAGGTCGTGCTGGGTGACGCTCGTCATCACGGTCCTCGCTTCACTGTCCTGGAATCAGTTCACCATCGGCAAAACCGTGCTTGCGGACGGCCGCCCGCAGCTTCGCCAGGAAATCGAACTTGCAGTTGGCGACGGCCTGCTCGCTGATCGAAATCTCGGCGGCCACGTCCTTGTTGGCCCAGCCGCGAACAAAGAGCAATTCGGCGATCTGGATTTTCTGCCAGTCGCCGCGCTCGCGCCAGTGGCCGATCTGCTGGGCGAGGGCCTCGGCCAGCACGTCCTCTTCCTTGGCCTTGCGCTCGCCGCTGCGGACGATGCTGCTGGCGGGGCGGTCCTGGCCGGGCATGTCCCAACTGCTGGCCTGGCTTCCAGAGGAAGGGACGAGGGGCACCGTGGGCCGACGCCCCTCGCGACGCAAGAGGTCCGTCAGCTTGTGCGCGGCGATGCTGAAGAGGTACGACTCGAGCGGACGATCGAGGTCGTAGTTCGGCAGGCTGTTCAAAAAGCCGATGAACGTCTCCTGGACGACGTCCTCGGCAGACGCCCGGTTGCCCACGCGGCTTTCCACGAACGCCAGGAGGCGGCCTTCGTAGCGGGCGATCAGCTCTTCCCAGGCCTGCGGCTCCGCCTGCCGCACGCGGCCGATCAGCAACCGGTCGTACTGGCTTTGTGCCGGCATGGTGGGCAAGGGAGAGGGACGCTCAGTGGATGTGCTCGTTGAGATCCGAGGGACCGTACTCTGCGCCGACGGTCATCCATCCTGACGTACGCGCAAGTTGCTCGCCCAGGCCCGCCGCACAGATGCAGGCGGCCACGGCGATCCCAAAGGCGGCCAGCCGCAGCCGCCATGTGTAATACCCCTTCGTGGCCGTGTCGAGCCGGAAGTACGCGTAGAGCGTGCCCACGAGCGTGAGCACCAGGGCGACGACGAGTCCGATCTGCAAGAGCTGCTGCGTCGCCAGGGTGGCTTCCCAGCGCTGCTGAAGGTAGCCCTTGGTTGGCTGGTCGAATTCGAGGCGGCCGAAGACCACGACCATTTCCTCCACTTCGCCGGCGGGCGTGCGCTGCGTCGTCGTCTGCCACGTCTCCTTGAGGATGGCCTTCTCGACGAACGCGGGCTCGACGTCGAAGTGTCTCTGGGGGCTGGGGGTCAGCACTTCCTCGAAGTAGTCCTCGGCGTAGGCGACCGCCCGGCGGCGGAGTTCCTGCAGGGCCTCGGCCTGCGAGACGTGCGGGCCACTGTCGAGCACGTGGATGTCGGTCGTGCCCACGCGGTCGTCGCCACGTTTGACCCACTCGGGGGGCGTCGGGCCGTTGCCTTGCGAGTCGGTGCCCGACGGGGACACGGTCAAGTTCCCCACGGAAGGCTGCGAAGTGGGCGCCGACGATGTCGGCTGATCGCGCAGCGCGGGGGCCTCAATCGCTTCGTCGCTGGCGGCGGTAGCCGCGGCAGTCGTTGGCGACGCGGCCAGGCCGGTTTTCACCGCCGTTTCGTTCGGGGATTTCGGCGTGCCCGCCGAAAGGCGCGCCGCGCGGCCCCGTTGTCGAATCGTGGTCTTGCTCTCCATCCCGCCGTACGAAATCGAGAATTTCGGCCCGGCGGATGGTGCGTCGCCGCCGCCGACCTTGACCATGCGGAAGAAGAGCCCGCTGACCGTTAGCACCATGAACAGGCCGAACAGAGCCGCCCCGACAAACCGGCGGCTGCGCGTGAGCAGAAACAGCACCAGCGCCCCGGCCCCCAGCAGGGCGACGAATTCGACGAGCGAAAAGCTGATGGGACTGCTGGATTCCATCGATCCACCTGCCATTTCGATTGATCGGTCCTAGGTCACGTTCCCGCCGGGCGTCCCGTGCGGTCCAGCGGGCGGATTGTAGGGCGGGTTGAACGGCGAGCCGCCGGCGGGTGCCGCGTCGATCGCTTGCCGGCTGAGCCAGGTGCTGGAAAGCTGCACGCCCACGGCGATCACGGCGGCCAGCAACATGCCCCACGGCTGCCGGAACGGCCAGGCCAGGCTGAGCACCCAGGCCCACGCGACGCACACGCCCGTCGCCCAGAAGCCCAGGCGGCCGGACCGGAGCGGGTCGGCCTGCTTCCACCAACGCAGCACCGGAAGCAGGAACGCGCCGTAGGCCAGATGCAACGTAAGCGTCATCGCTCCGTCGGCCGTAAACAGGTCCAGGCCCGTCCAGTCGCCGACGGGCGGGCGCAGGGCGCCCCACTTGGCCGGCAGATCGAGGTACAGGGCGTCGGACACGAAAAACGAGAAAGCGCCCATTCCCAATCCGACGCAGAGCAGCGTGAACCGCCTAAGCAGCGGTTCGCCGTCGCGGCCTTCCCAGAGTTTCGACGGGACGAGGACGCCCCAGGCGCCGGCGGTGCCGACCAGGGCCAGCCACGCGAACTGCCGCCAGCGCAGGCTAGGTTCGTCGGCGCCGAAGAACAGCAAGGTCACAAGAACTGAAACGGCCGTCACGACCGCCGCGCTCAGGAGCAGCGAGCCGGTGAGCTCCGACGCCTTTTGGCGCAACGTTTTGGCCGCGAGCATCGCCCGCCCGCGCTCCAGCCGCTCTCGGTCGGTGAGCTGGCGCGCATGCCGGCGGTGCATGCGTCCATAATGCGCTGGGTAGACGACCGGCGGAAGCGCCCCCGCGGGCGCATAGGCCACGACTTCGGCGCCGGCCGGGAGCGCCTGTGGCGCCGCGCCAGGTGACTGTCCAGGCGAGGCGCCGGGCGACGGCGAAAAGGGCGAGACCGGGGCCGCCGGCGGAGGCGGCGACTTGCAGAGGATGACCAGCGCTCGAATGGCGTAATAGATAAAATACACCGCCACCGCCGTCAGCACGATCGGCACCCACGCCTGGGCCGCAAACACTGCCGCCACCACGACAAGCACAATCAGCATGACGCGCGCCCCGGCCGGAAACGTCGGGCTGTTGAACTTCTCGCCCATCTGCTGGAACCAGCCGCGGATCGCCTTCCAGATCGGCTCTTCGCCGTAGGGGCTGGCGGCAGCGACGTTGCCGGGGCCGGGAGCGGGCGCCACGATCGGCGCGCTGACGAGACCGGTGTAGCCCGGCGGCGGCTTGCGCGGCGGCGTGATTCCTTGCGGGACCGGCAGGCCGCGCGGCGGAGGCACATTTTGCTGCTGATCGCCAGGCGGCGGCAGGCTGCGGAGGAACTCGCGCACGGTCGCGTGCCGCTGCTGCGGGTCCTTCGTGAGGGCCCGCGCCACGGTCGTCTTGTACGGCTCCTTCAGCTTGCTCAGGTCCGGCTCGGCCGTCAGGTGCTTCATCAGCACTTCGCCGACGCTCTCGCCCTCGAACGGCACCTGGCCCGTCAGCATCTCGAAGAGGATGATCCCCAGGGCGTAAATGTCGATCTCTTTGCCGTATCGGCCGTTGGCGATCTCCGGCGCCATGTAGTGCACCGTGCCCACGCTCTCCGTCTGTCCGCTGCGGCGGCTGGCCGAGATGAACTTCGACAGCCCGTAGTCGCCGATCTTCACGAAGCCTTCGTCGTTGAAGATGTTTCCGGGCTTGAGGTCGCGGTGGACGATGCCCTGGTCGTGCAGGTAGGCCACGCCCTGGCCGATGCCGTGGATCCACCAGAGGACCTGGTCTTCGGGCATGCCGCTTGGATTGCGATCGACGACGGATTCGAGCGAATCGCCGCGGACGTACTCCATGACGACCCAGGAGTCGCCGAAGTCGTCCTTGCGGATGTCGTAGAGCCCGATGAGGTTGGGGTGCTTGAGGTTGAGGCAATGGCCGACGCCGCGGAGCTCGACGTCGAGGTTGCGGCGGATGAGCTTGACCGCGACTTCTTTTCCGCCGTCGCTCTGGGCGTAATAGACTTCGCCGAAACCGCCGCGCCCCACGGCGCGTTTGATCGTGTAGCCGGAGAGGGGCTTGGAGCCACCCTCGTAGGCGAAGCGGGTGGAGGCGGCGTCCGGCCGCTGGTCGGCCAGAGTCACGTGAACGTCGATTGCGTCACCGCTCTGCGTCATTGTTCCAACCTGTCACAGCAGCGAGCCCGATACGTTCCTTCACGATCCATCCGGTTTGAGCCTGCAATTCCTTCGCTGGCAGGCGTGAATTCTTTGCGTAAAAGCCCCCTGTTTTTGTTCTGTAGGACGGCCCTTCCGGGCCGTCGCGGACGGCCTGGAAAGGCCGTCCCACAACTACACCTCCTCCAGCGTAACCGAAATCCCTGTCGCTGAAATCCGGGAGCGTCGGGTGAGCGGGGCGGGGCCGGTTTGCGGCTGGCCGTCGACCTGAAACGACTCCCCGGCGCGGCAAAGCAGTTGCCCCTGCTGTCGAAAGAGCACGACCTCGTGGGGCCAGTCGCGGCAAACGACGTGGCTGTCGGCCGAGGGACCTAGCACGCAGGAATCGCCCAGCAGGATCACGGCGTCGGCCGGCGGCTGCGTGCGGTTGCGGCTCTCAAACTCGATGACGGCGGAGGTGCTGCACGGGTGCGGCTGGCGGAAGCGAAGCTTGACGCCGTCGCCCAGCTCGACCAGGCAGCCGCTGGGAAGCGGCACGGAACCGGTCACCAGGCGGCCGTTGACGCGCGCGGTGCGGCGCGCCGTCAGCAGGTAGCCGTCGCCGCAGCGCTGGATGGTGGCGTGGTTTCGCGACAGGTCGCCCAGGATCGGCAGATCGACGCGGCAGTCGTTCACCGGCTGGCCGATGACGATTTCCTCTCCTTCGCACACCAGATAGCCGCCGACGCCGTCCACCCACAGCAGAAAACGAGGCGACTTCCGGGCGGGGCCTAGGTCGCCGTGGCCATCGGGTCCGGCGGGGGTCGCGACGCAGGAGGACGGCGCGGACATAGAGACCTCAAGGGGAACAACGGATCCGTTCGTAGCTTGTCGGCCGTGCGGGGCGGCCCCGACGGCCGCCCAGGCCCGGCGGCGCGCCTCGCGGGCGATCGGGTCGGCGGGCGCCACGGCGAGGACTTGCTCCGCCAGGTTCAGGGCGTCGGGCCAGTTTTCGCACGAGAGGGCGTCGTGCAGCAGTTGTCGGGCGGAGCGGACGAGCTTGTCGCTCTGCTGGTATCGCTTTCGCAATTCTCCGAGGCGCGAAAGCTTGGGGCTAAGCTGCTGGGCGGCTTCCAACGCCCGGTCGGCCTGGTTGAAGCGGCCTTCGTGGGCGAGATTGAGGGCGGCGTCCATCTTGATGGCGGCTTCTCGGAGAGCCCGCACGCGTTGATTCACCGCTCGCCGCGTCTCCAGGGTCCGCAGGCGATTGAGGGCGGCGGCCGGGTCGTCGGCCTGCAGGTAGCTTTCGGACTCGGCCAGCACGTGCTCGATCAGCTTTTCGCGCACGGCCGAGGCGGACTGGTCGTCGGCCCCAAGCTGCTGAGCCGAATCCAGGTCCCGCCAGCCGGCGTGGCTTTCGCCGGCCGACAGGTGCGATTCGGCGCGCTGCACGTACTGCTGGGCGAGCTTCTTGAGAAGCTGCTGGGCGGGATAGAACTCGCGGAGATCGTCCTGGCAGAGGAGCGAGCGGGCTTCTTCGAGCCGCTTTTGGGCAAGGGCCGTTTCGGCTTGCCGCAGCTTGACTCGCCAGGCCTGGAACATGGATCGCCCCCAAACAGGCTGCCTCGACAGGATGCCGCCGACAGGACTCAATTCTTGCTCGCCGACGGACGTTTGAAAAGGCCCGCGAGGCCGGCGAGCGGGGGGCGTCAGCCCCCCGGTGCAACGCACAGGCCGGCGGACCGGGGGGCTGACGCCCCCCGCTCGCCACTGTCGGGGACCAACTACTTCTGGTTCAGCACGATCTGCGTGTTGCCGCCCAAGTAGGCGTTGACCTGCTCGAGCACGTCGGGGGAGCCGGGCTGCGTGACCGGGATCTCGGCGTAGGCGTCGACTTCCTGGTCGGCCACCTTGGCCATGACCTCGATCCTTTGCTCCAGGTCGCCGACGAGGCCCTTGACGCGGGCAAGCGCGCTGTCGTCGAACGTGAATTCGCCGGCGGTTTCGGCCGCGCGGACCATTTCCAGACGCGCGTTGAGGTTTTCAATCTCCGCCTCAAGCTGCCGCTTGGCGGCGACCATGCCCTCCAGCTTCTGGCGTGTGGCGTCCAGGGACCGGCGGCGGGCGTCGTGCATTTTCTTCATGCTCGTCAACTGGGCGTCGTTGGTCTTGAGGCGATCGAACCGCCGCGACAGGTCCTGTGTCACGTCGTCCTGGCTGTACGTGCGGCCGGCGTAAACGTAGAAATCGTGCTCCTTCTCCAGGTCGGTCTTGAGGGCCACGATTTCCGACCGGTCCTTGCCGATCTTGTCCTCCAGCTTGGCCATCCGCGACGCCAGCAGCTCCACCGCCACCTCCTCCTGCGCAATCCGGTGCTTGTTGTCGTTGATGACCGGCGTCAGGTCGCGGGCCATCTTTCGCGCCCGTTCCAACTCGAACTCGATCGGCACATTGTCGCGCACGGCGCCTTGCAGCTTCTCGGCGCCGGTGGTGATGTAGCTCCAGGCGTCCCAGCCGAAGAAGAACGCCGCCAGCACCACCAAAATGCCGCCTGCAATCAGAGACTTCTTCAACATCGCACGTCCTCCCTTGTCTTGTCGTTGGCTTCTTGGCCGCGGGGCCTGAAAACCGGGGGGCCTGAAAAGAGGTTCCACGAGACGTTCTTGCCCTTTGCAAGCAAGTCCGATGGAGGGTTGTTCGCCGCTTGGGGCTGAAAATTTGGCCAGGCGGCACAGTTTTTTCTTTCGCGCGGGGCCGCGCTGCCGGAATTTGCGCAAAAGCAAAAAAGATATGGAGTTGCACGCTCGGCCGGCCGCGGTCAAAGGCGACGCAGCTCTGGGCCGCTCGCCTGAATGCCGGCTGCGACGGCATTCAGGAGGCCGCCACCGCCCCTTTGGTAAGGGGGACGTGTGATTCTCCTGGCGGCCAATGGCAGGGTGGCAGGGTGGAAGGGCCCGCTGGCGTCAATTCGCCTTGTTGCGGCGGGGGCGTTCGAGTATTTCTACGCCGCTTCTGGACGAGCTTTCTTTCCCTTGCAGATCGTTGCGATTCCCTTGCTTGCCGGCGGCCGGCCGCCGCCATTGTCGCCGGCCGACAGCCACAACTTTCACCGACGCAGATCACGTCCCTCGGCGAGCCAACATGGCCCTACCGCATTGTCGCCCGCTGCGCGTCGGCGTTTGCGCGCTGGTCGCGGTCTGCGCGGTAGCGCCCTGGGGGACGGCGCAGATCGGCGAGCTGCCGCCGCCGGCGACTTCCGGACCCGCGACTTCCGGTCCCGACGAGCTGCCCTCTCCGGCCAGCGCGCCGGATCCGACGGACCGCCCGATCGTCGTCGACGTCCGCGTCGACGGCCACCGCGACGTGAAGGTCGAGAAGATCGCGGCGTTGATCAAGACGCGGAAGGACCGGGAATACTCCGAGCAGCAGGTGCGGGAGGACATCACCGCGCTGCACAAGTCGCGGATGTTCGTGACCGTGCAGTCGGAGAACGTCAAGGTGGAAGGCGGCGTGGTGGTCATCTTCCACGTCGTGGAGCGGCCCACGCTGCAGCACGTGAAATACCTCGGCGTGCGCAGCATGAAAATCCGCCGCGTCGAGGAAGAGGGCGGGCTCAAGGTCGGCCAGCCGGTCGATCCGTATTCCGTCGAGGAGGCCAAGCGGAAGATCGAGGTCCTGTACGCCAGCAAGGGCTACAACCACGTCACCGTGGACGTGGTGGAAGGGAACAAGCCCGGCGACCGCGGCGCGACCTTCATCGTCAACGAAGGGCAGAAGCAGCGCGTCAGCGACGTCGAGTTCGTGGGCAACACGATCGCCACGGATGGGCGGCTGAAGACGCAGATCGAATCCAAGCGGCCGTTGTTTTTTCTGTTCGGCGGTTTTGTGGACCGCGAGAAGATCGACGGCGACGTCGAGCGGCTCACCAATTATTACCGCAGCCTGGGCTACTTCCGCGCCCGCGTCAGCCGCGATTTGGAATACAACGACCAGAGCAACTGGCTCAAGCTGACGTTTGTGATCGACGAAGGCCCGCGCTACAAGATTCGCAATATCTCCTTCATCGGCAACGAGACGTTCGAGACCGGCGACCTCGCCAAAGCGCTAACGACCCGGTCCGCGGCCAATTTCGACCAGGTGGACCTGAACAAGGACCTCTCGGCGATCCAGGAAATCTACGGCGCCAACGGCTACGTCTTCGCCGACATCCAGGCCGAGCCCCGCTGGCTGGCCCATCCCGATCCGCTCGACATGGTCGACCTGGTGTTCGTCATCAAGGAGGGGAAGCAGTATCGCGTGGGCGACGTGGAGGTGAACATCACGGCCTATGAGTACGACCGGTCCGATCACCTGCCTTCGCCCACCCATACCAGCCACTCCACGGTCCTGAACCGCATTGCCGACGCGGGCCTCAGGCCCGGCGACATCGTCGACATCCGCAAGATTCGCATGGCCGAGAGGCGATTGCGGGCCTCGGGCCTGTTCCGCTACGAGCCGGCCCGCGGCATCGCGCCCAAGATCCTCATTCAACCCGGCGACAAGGACAAGGAAACGGAGCTGGCTTCGGGAAAGAAGGCATCGAGCGCTCGCGGGCAAAGTCCGGATTGGCAAGCGCCGCCGCTCAACGACGCGCGCGACGGATCGGCCGTGGCGGTGCTGCACGTGCGCGAGGTGCCAAAGGCACGGCCGCCAGCGGTGCCCTGGTCCACGGCCAGGTCGCCCATCCCGCAGGCCGGCGCGAACCGTCGCCCGGCGGCCGCGGATCAGCCGCGCGTCGTGCGCGGGCAGAATTTTGACGGCTCGTCGCCCAATCCGCGGCCGCGAAACGGATTCGGACAGCCGCAAGTCGGGCCGGCTTTCGATCCGGCCGAAGGCGCCAGTGTAACGGTGCAAGACTCTGGACAGCCGGGCAGCCAGCCGGTATTTGGCGGTCCGCCGCTGCCGACCGCCCAGGCTCCGTCCGCTCTGGGCGGCGGAAACGCGGCCCAGCCTCTTCCCGATCCGGCCGCCGGCGCCGAAAGCGTCCCGGCAGGGCCCTTGCTGCCCGAGGGTGGCTACTTCAACGACAACCCGCCGGCGAACCTCGTCATCAATGCGCAGGAAGGCCAAACCGGCCGGTTTAGCGTCGGCGTGGCCGTCAACTCCGAAGCCGGTGTGTTCGGGCAGATCATTTTAGATGAGCAGAACTTCGACATCTTCCGGCCGCCCACGTCGTGGGACGACATTCTCTACGGCCAGGCGTTCCGGGGCCGCGGCCAGCGGTTACGCATCGAGGCCGTCCCAGGCAGCGAGTTCCAGCGCTATTCCGCGTCCTTCCAGGAGCCGTACCTGCTGGATTCGAACATCAGCCTGGGGCTGTCGGGATTCTTTTTTGATCGGCGGTACCTCGACTGGGACGAGCAGCGGGTCGGCGGGTCGATCAGCTTTGGTTACCAGTTGCGGCCGGACCTGTCGGCGACGCTGTCGTTGCGGGTCGAAGACGTCGACGTCCGCAACCCGCGATTCCCCACGCCGCCGGAAGTGGCCGAGGTGCTGGGCAGCAACGACCTCTATTCGGCTCGCGTGGCGCTGGCGCACGATACGCGCGACCATGCGTTCATGGCTACGGAGGGGCACCTCCTGGAACTGGGATTCGAGCAAACGATCGGGTCGTTCGATTACCCGCGCGGCACGGTCGAGGCCCGGCAGTACTTCATGCTGCACGAGCGTCCGGACCGTTCCGGACGGCACGTGCTGAGCCTGCGCGGCCGGGCGGGGCTGTCGGGAAGCCATACGCCGGTGTACGACAACTTCTTCGCCGGCGGATTTTCGACGATCCGCGGGTTTGATTTCCGCGGCGTGGGTCCGGTGAGCCTCGGCTCGCGCGTCGGCGGCGAATTCTTGCTGCTTGGATCGGCCGAGTACGTCTTTCCGCTCACGGCCGACGACGTGCTCCGCGGCGTGGTTTTCGTCGATTCCGGAACGGTGGAGCCGGAGTTTAGGCTCAGCTCCGACACGTTCCGCGTGGCGCCGGGCTTGGGGCTAAGGATCGCGGTGCCGGCGATGGGCGACGCGCCGATCGCCGTCGACTTCGCCTGGGCCGTCAACCAGGTCGACAGCGACGACACGCAGGTCTTCAGCTTCTATCTGGGCCTGCTGCGCTGACGTTGGAGTACCGCCGTCAGGCGGCTCGTCTGTTGGAGTACCGCCTTCAGGCGGGTCTTTGTCGATCGCTGCAAACGACGGACCGCCTGAAGGCGGTACTCCAACGGGGCGACTCCAACCTACGGCTTCTCCCAGCGGCCGCTCGCGTGGCTGCGCACGATCGCCTCGATCACGCGCATGTTGGAGACGGCGTCTTCGATGGGCGTGGGCACAGGCGCGTCGTTCAAGATGGCCTGCGCGAAGAGGTCGCCCTGGATCGTGTACTGGTTGCAAACCGGCAGGGAGATTTCGGACGTGTCCGATTTCCAGGTGTGCCAGAGGCGGCAGGGCCGGTCGGGCGGGGCGTTGAAGGGAATCTCGATCTCGACGCGCCCTTCGTCGCCCATGATTTGCACGCGCTGGTAGGGCGTAAGCTGCGTGCCGCAGGTGAACGTGGCCGTGCCGCGGCCGAAATCGAGGACCGTGCTGACCAGGCGATCGACGTGGAAGTCCGGGTCGTATTCCAGCGCTCCAAAGACGCGGCTTGGCTCGGCGGAGAAGAGGAATCGCGCCAGCGAAATCCCGTAGCAGCCGATGTCCATCAGTCCCCCGCCGCCGATGTCCGGCAGGTTGCGGACGTTTTGCGGGTCGCGGTTGAAGTACGAGAAGAGAGTGCTCACCGTGCAGAGCCGGCCGATGCGGCCTTCGTCGACGAGGCGCCGCGCCGTCACCCATTGCGAGTGCAGGCGGTACATGAAGGCTTCCATGAGTTTGAGCTTGGGATGCTTGCGGCCGGCGGAGACGAGCGTTTCGGCCTCGGCGACGGAAAGCGCGATCGGCTTCTCGCAGAGCACGTGCTTCCCCGCCTCCAGGGCCTTGGTCGACCACGGCACGTGCAGGTGGTTGGGGAGCGGATTGTAGACGGCGTCGACTTCCGGATCAGCCAGCAGCGCTTCATACGAGCCGTGGGCCTTCGGGATGCCGAGGCGCGCGGCGGCCTCGCGGGCTTTTTCGAGCGAGCGCGAGGCGATGGCGGCGACGCGCGTGAACTGCCCCTGCTGCATGGCGGGGATGACTTTCTCGACGGCGATTTTGGCGACGCCGAGGACGCCGAAGCGGAGGGGGTTCATGGGTTATTCCAAAGGACGATCGAGGCGTCGGCGCGTGCGTCGTTCTTTTCTCAGGCGGCATTCTCCAAGACTTTTGCATTGACGGCACGCGGCTGCAAGAGGGGCGGCACGTCGGCACGGCATGCCGCGTTTCGCACGCTTTCCAAAGCGGGCGTGCAATCGCCGCAAAATGTCCGTATACTTCTGGTATGAGCTATCCCCTTCCCCCGGACGTGCAGGATTTTGTTCACGAGGCGCTTTCACGCGGCGATTACGCGACCGAGGAGGAGCTCGTCTCCGACGCGGTGCGCATGTTGCGAAGCATGAAGCGCCGGCACGAGCGGCTACGCCAGGACATTCAGGAGGCGATTGACTCGCTCGATCGGGGCGAGGGCGTGAAGCTGGATCTGAAGGCGCTCGAAGCGGACCTGGAAAAGCAGTGGGACGCCGACGGCATTCCTGAGTGATGTCGCGATTTCGCATCTCCCCGCAAGCTCGACAAGATCTCTTGGAGATCGGTCGGTTCATCGCTCAGGCCAGCCAGAACCGGGAAATCTCGCGCCGACTCGTGCGTCGCCTCGTGGAGCGGTTGAAGATGCTTGCACGCCACCCGAGGGCAGGTGAAGCGCGTCCGGACTTGGGTCCCGACATTCGCGCGTTCGTCGTCGGGAACTACGTTCTCTTCTACCAACCGTGTGCGGACGGCATCGAACTCCTGCGTGCGCTGCACGCGTCGCGAGATGTGAATCGCGCGTTCGGAGAGAAATCGTCCTGAGCCTTAGACATGATTCACACGCTCCCCTCCGATTTGCAGGAGTTTGCTCGCGCATCGCTCGCGCGAGGCGACTACGCTTCCGAGACCGACTTGATTGTCCACGCGGTACGCGTGCTACGCAATCTGAAGCGACAGCACGAGCGCTTGAAGAACGACATTCAACAAGGGATGGACGAACTCGATCGGGGCGAAGGGCGGCCACTGGACATCGAGGCGGTCAAACGCCGTGTGCAAAAGAGCTGCGAAGCGAAGGGCATTGCGGACTGACGCCGAAGCTCAATGCACCCGTTGCCCGGGAACGGCCCCCGAGTCCGGGAGGAGGAGGTAGATTTCCTTTCCGCCCGTGCCCGAGGCCAAAACCATTCCCTCGCTCACACCGAAGCGCATCTTCCGCGGCGCCAGGTTCGCGCAGCAGACGACGAGCCGGCCCACCAGCTCCTCCGGTTTGTAGACGCCCTTGATCCCGGCGAAGACGCTCTTGCGCACGTCGCCCCCCAGGCTCAGCGTCAGCCGCAACAGCTTGTCGGAGTCCTTCACGTCCTCGGCCGCGACGACGCGGGCAATGCGCAGGTCGACCTTGGAGAATTCGTCGAACGAACACGTTTCGGCCAGGAGCGGCTCCTTCGCCAGCGCTTCGCCGCCGTCGGCCGAAGCAGCGCCGCCCGCGCCGGCCGTCGCGCCAGCCCCCCCCTCGGGCTGCTTGCTCTCCTCGATCATCGCCTCGAATTGCTTGAGTTCCGCCCGCTTCATCAGGTGCGTGAAGTGGCCGACCTTCGTGCCCACGAGCGGATTCTTCGCCTCGTCCCAGCGTTTCATCGGGCAGTTCAACAGCTCGGCCGTCTGCTCGGCCAGGCGCGGCAGGACGGGCGCGAGGTAAATCGCAAGCTGGCGGAAGAGATTGAGCGCGACGGTGCAGACGTCTTGCAGCTCGCGCCCCTTGGCCGCGTCCTTCTTTAAGTTCCAGGGCTCGCGGCTTTCGACGTAGGGGTTGGCCCGGTCGGCCAGTTCCATGACGAGCCGCATGGCGCGGTTGTAGTCGCCGGTTTCGTAGGCGTCGGCAATCGCCGACGACTGCCGTGCGGCATATTCAAACAGCCCGCCGTCTGCCGGATACGCTGGCGACAGGCCGGTGCCGTGCACGAATTTCGCCGTGCGGCTGGCCAGGTTGACGACTTTGCCCACCAGGTCGGCGTTCACTTTGCCGACGAACTCTGCGCCGTTGAGGTCGAGGTCTTCCACGCGCGGCGTGAGCTTTGTGGCGTAGAAGTAGCGCAAGAAGGCCGGATCGAGGTGCTTGAGGTAGGTCGAGGCGAGGATGAACGTGCCTCGCGCCTTCGACATCTTCTCGCCGCCGACGGTCAAAAAGCCGTGGATGTGGACCTGCTTGGGCAGGCTGAAGCCGGCCGTCTTGAGCATCGCCGGCCAGAAGAGCGTGTGGAAGTAGGTGATGTCCTTGCCGATGAAGTGGTGAATTTCCGTGCCGGGGTCGCGCCACCAGCGGTTGAAATCCTCGCCGTGTTTCTGGCACCACTCAAGAGTCGAGGCCATGTATCCGATCGGGGCGTCGAACCAGACGTACCAGTAGTTGCCGGGCGAGTCGGGGATCTCGAAGCCGAAGTAGCGGGCCGGGCGCGAGACGTCCCAGTCGCGGAGCGGCTCGCCCAGGAAATGGCCCTTGAGATAGTTGGAGATTTCCGGTTGCAAGGCGCCGCTCGTTTGCGTCCACTCCTCGAGAAAGGCGTGCAGGTCTTCGATGCGGACGAAGAGCTGCGTGCTTCGCTTGACGACCGGCGTGGCGCCGGAGATGGTGCTTCGCGGCTCGACCAGGTCCGTGGGATCGTATTTCGCCAGACACTTTTCGCACGAGTCGCCGTACTGGTCCGGGGCGCCGCACTTGGGACATTTCCCCTTGACGAACCGGTCGGCCAGAAAGGTCTGGACTTCCGGATCGTAGAGGCGGTCGACCTCGCGCTCGACAATGATCCCCGCCTTGCGCAGTGCCGCCCAGATTTCGGCGCAGAGCCGGCGATTTTCGTCGCTGTGCGTGCTGCCGTAGTTGTCGAACTGGATCTGAAAGCCGGAAAAATCGCGGACGTGGGCCGCTTGCATATCCGCGATGACCTGCTCTTCGCGGCGGCCCTCCTGCCGGGCGCGAATCATGATCGCCGTGCCGTGGGTGTCGTCGGCGCAAATGTAAATGCAGCGTCGCCCGCGGAGCTTTTGAAACCGCACCCAGACGTCGGTCTGGATGTATTCCACCAGGTGCCCCAGGTGGATGTGGCCGTTGGCGTACGGCAGGGCGGCGGTGACGAGGATGTTTCGCTCTGTCATTTCGGCTCCGTCGAGGGCAACCGCAGCGCCGGCCGGAGAATTGCCCGAAATGCCCCTTGCCCACCGGCTCTTTCGGAGACAAATCAAGGCCCCGTGCGGTTCAGCCGGGCGTCATTGTGCCGGTCCGGCGGAGAATAGGGAATAGGAGACGTTTCATGCGTTTAGACCGTTTGGTTTTGGGCGGCGGAGCGTTAGGATAGAGGAGGAACGCCCGAATCGGCCTCGCGGAGCAGACATGCCAGTCAAGATCGAATGCCCCCATTGCCGCATTTCGCTGGCGGTGCCGTCGAAGTACATCGGCGGCGTGGCCGCCTGCCCGCAGTGCGGCGGCGCCTTCCAGGTGCCGGCGCAGGGGGCGGGCAAGCTGAGCGATTCGGACGTGGCCGAGTTCGGGTCGAACGTCGCGCAGTCGGTGCGCGGCGGATCGGCAGCCACGGCGACCGTTGCACCGGCTCAGAGTGTTGCTGCACCGACGGCAGCCAGTGGGACGCAAAGCACCTTCCGCGCGAATCCTTCGCCCTCACCGGCGGCCGCGGCTGCGATGCTGCCGCCCGCCGCGATGCCCTCTGGCCCAGCGTCGCCCCAGGCCGCGCCGGCGCCCACGCGATTGACGACCACCGCGAGGTTCATCACCGCCGACACGGCGCGTTCGTCCATCCAGCCGGAGCGCGACGGCCGGCTGCCGGAATTGGCGCTGGACCAATTGGATCATAAGAAACGGACGGATTCGCGGTCGAGTTCGTCGAACCCTGCCTTCATGACCGCGGCCATCGTGTTCAGCATCCTGGCGTCGGTGCTGCTCTTGCTCGTCGATTTTGAGTCGAGCAAGGAAGTCTCGCAATCGAAGGAGGAATCGCGGCGGAAAATCCAGATGGAATTCGCGCAGAGCCATCATCCGAATTGTCCGGCCCGGCTTTATCCCTACAAGGGCTGCACGTGCGACCCGCCGCCGCCGCTGCTAGAATACCAACAACTTTTGCGGCTGGCGGAGCAGGCCCACGCCCGCGGCGACGTGGACGAGGAACGGCGGATGTACCGCCGCGTCCTGCGCATGCTCCGCAACGAGACGAAGACGCGGCACGGCCTGACGGGCAGCCCGCAGACGACCAATCGCGATGCCGATCTGGAGGCGCTCATCGGACGGGTTTTGCAGGAGGATTGAGGGCGCCCGCGCAGGGAATTGGGTAGTAGGACGGCCTATCCAGGCCGTCGATTCTTGGGCGGCCCGGAAGGGCCGTCCTACAGGACGATTCGCGGATGAACGTTGAGCAGCGATACGAAATCATCTGCCTGATCGGCCAGGGTGACTTCGCCGCGGTCTACAAGGCCCGCGACAGGGAGCTGGGGCGCGAAGTTGCCGTCAAGCAAATCCACCGGCAGTTTCTGGCCGATCCGAAGCAGCTCGAGCGGTACTGGCAGGAAGCGCAGCTCTTGGCAGCGCTCGAGCACCCCAACGTGATGACGATCTACGACATCGTCCGCCCGATGGGCTGGCTGGTGCTCGAGCTGATGCAAGGCAGCTTGAAGGAAAAGCTGGCCGGCCAGCCGATGAACCTCGAGTACCTGAGGCTGACGCTGTTCCATTGCCTGCATGCTCTCAAGTTCCTGCACAGCCACGGCATCATCCACGGCGACGTGAAGCCGGGCAACCTGATGATCGACCGGCGAAACCGGGTGAAGATCGGCGACTTCGGCCTGGCAAGGCGGGCAGCATCGAGCGACGGGAGCCTGCTCAAAGGCGCGACGAAGTACATGGCCCCGGAGGTTTTCGGCGAGCAGTTCGGCCCGGTCACGCCCGCGAGCGACTTGTACTCCCTGGGCTTCTCGGCCTACGAGCTTCTCTGCGGCGAGCACTTTGAGTCGCTGTTTCCGGGCCTGGGCGCGTTCGGCCGCGACAAGCAGCTGGCCTGGATCATGTGGCATTCCGCGCCCGACCGGCGGCTGCCGGAGATCAAGCGCGTGATGGAGGGCGTGCCCGAGGACCTGGCGCGCGTCATTGAGCGGCTGATCGAGAAGGACCCGGCCAAGCGCTACAAGACGGCCGATCAGGCGCTGGCCGACCTCGTGTACAAGGATCAAGGCGGCGCGGGGCCGTCAATGACCGAGGAGGACGAGCAGGCCCGCGCCAAGGAAGTAGCCGCCAAGCGCAAAAAGCGCGTGTTCGCGACGGCCGCCATCGCCGCCAGTCTCCTCCTGACGTTGACCATCTTCTTTTTCGGCGGCGGCGGATCGCCCAAAGTCAAACCGTTCGACCCCATCGAGGGCATCGTCGACAAGGTCGAGCTGGACCAGAACCAACTGGTCGTGGCCAGCGGCCCGAAAAGGGACGTTCGCCGTCGCGTGCAGGCCGGCGGCTCGGCCGAGATCTACCTCAACGAGCGCCGCGTGGACCTGCGCGACCTGCAAAAAGACGATGAGGTCCGAATCGAGCGGCAGGCGCGAAAGGAGGGCGACGCCGAGCTGCGTTATTTCAAGATCGCGGCCCTCCGGCCGCAAACGAACCGCGGGCGAATCCGCGAGATCGGTTCCGGCAAGTTCCACATGTCGGTTGACGAGGGGCCGGACCGGGGCACGTCGCTTGAGCTGCAGGTGGCGAAAATCGAGATCGTGCTCAACGGAGACCCCGCCAAGTTCGAGGACCTGCGCGCCGGCGATTTCGTGACGGTCACGTATACTCCCAAGCACCAGTTGCGCTACGCCGGCCGCGTCGTCGCCACGCGCGCGGTCGCCGTCCAGGAGGGGGTCGTCCGCAACGTCGATTCCTCCAAGCAGGAGATCACCTACTCCCGCGAGTCCGACGGCTCGCTCGTCACGCTGCCCTACAAGCCCGATTGCGAAGTGACCGTCAACAAGCTGCGATTTCTGGCGGGGGCCATCATCCAGCCGGAGGAACTGCAGCCGGGCGACCGCATTCTCAAGATCGTCCGCGACACGCACATCCAGCGGATCGACGTGCACCGCACGTTCACGGTGACCGGGACGGCGCGGGCCGTGCGGTCGGAAGAGGGGACGCCGTCGCTCGACGTCGCGGCCGGCGACGACGAGCGATTCACGTTCCGCGTCGGTCCGCAGTGCGAGGTGCGCCTGGGCGCGGAGACGGTTGCGCTCGCGGAAGTGCACACGGGCGACCAGGTCGTCGTGACGCACGACTCGCCCGACCAGAAGAACCTCGACGCGCTGTCCATCGAGGCCTCGCGGCCCAGCGACCCGACGCGGTTCGCGCTCTTGATTGCGATCGAAACCTACGACGACAAGAACGTCACGCCGCTGCCGACGGCCCGGGCCGACGCCAAGCAGCTTCAGGACGCGCTGGTCCGCCGCTACGCCGTGGAGCCAGACCACGCGGTGGTGCTCGTCGATCCCAGCCGCATCCGTCTGGAGCAGGACCTGCCGGACTTCCTGGCCAAAGCCGCCGAGGCCTCGCAGCTTCTCGTCTATTTTCACGGTCATGCGTTCGTGGACGACGAGCAGCGCGTGTACCTGGCGCCGCGGGATTTTGCCTTGAACCGGATGGATTCTTCCGGATTGCCGCTTAAATCGCTGGTCGATCAATTGGAGGCTTCGTCGGCGAGGGAGAAGGTGCTTTTGCTGGACACGGCGCACGCCGTCAAAGAGGACCAGGTCGCGTTGCAGCCTTCGACGGCCCGGCTCGTCGAGGCCTACAAGAAGACCGTGCCCACGCCGGCGCTCCGGACGCTGACCGTCGTGGCAAGCTGCTCGCAGGACCAGCGGGCGGTGGTGCGGCCGGACCATGGCGGGCTCTTCGCCGAGACGATCGCGCTCGCACTGACCGGCCGGGCTGACAAGAACGCCGACAACCGCCTGAATACGGCCGAGCTGTTTGAGTTCGCGCGGGGGCACATGGCGGGGATTGTGGGCGTGAACAACGCCCGGCAAACGCCGGAGCTTTTCCTGCCGAACGTGGACCTGCCGCGGCTGACGGAAGAGGCCAAGAAGACGCTGCGAACGATGGTCTCGCACCTGGGCCGCGAGCGCCCCAATCCCGACGACGTCAACGCCCTGTTTGACGAAGCCCAGTTGATCTGCGGTCGTGAGCCGGAGCCGCGGCTGTTGCAGGGTCTGTTGCTCTTGAAGGCCAAGCAATACGACGATGCGTTGGCGGCGCTGGAGGAGTCCAAGGCCAGCCACCCGCCGGCGCTGGACGCCCAGGCCGGCATCGGTTGGTTGCATTTCTCGCGGCAGAAGTATGTGTCGGGGCTCGTGGCGCTGATTGATATGGCGAAGTCCGTCCCAGAGCCCAAGCGAGCGGGACAGGAATACGACCCGCACGCGCTGGCTGTGCTGAAGTGGGCGGGCGTCCTGCGCGAGTACGCCGACAGCCAGCTCGACGACCGGAAGGAATTCGGCCAGCTCGACGCGGCGGTGGCCGAGCACGGCCAAGCCGCGCAGCAGGCCTACGCGGCGGGCCGGGCCGAGACCCGCAAGAAGCTCATGGAGTTTGAGGCCAAGATTCGGGCTGCCGGAACCGAGCAGGAACAGAACCGGATTCGGTTCGACAGGATGCGCATTGCCCATTACGCGGCGTTCGACTTCGACGCGGCCGGTAAGCGCATCCTGGCGGGGCTCGACAAGTAGCAGCCCGATCCGTCTTCATCCGCCCAATCCGCGCCAACTGTGTCCCATCGTCCTACGGCTGGGCGAGCACGCGCAGGTCGCCCACGCGCTTCGTGAAGCCAGCCTTGTCCAGGTGCTCGCAGAGCGGCACGGCGTACTTCCGCGTCGTCTGCAATAGCTCGCGGATTTCGCTGACGGTGAGGCCGGCGCTCCCGGCGAGCTTTTCGGAGAGCGTCGCGCGGACTTGCCGCTCGACGTCGGCGTGCAGGTACATGCCCGGCGCGATCAGCACGAGCTGTCCCAGATTGGCCGCCAGCGAAACGAGCTGCGGCACGAGGGCCTGGTTCTTGGGGACTTTGGCCTGCACCTCGTCGACGGTCGGCGGCGCCAGCCCGGCCGCCAGATACATCGCCACGATCTCCTCCACGAGCTTCTGCTCGTTTTTGGAAAGCTGCGGCCCGTGGCCGGCGAGCGAGATACCTTGGCCGACGCGGGCAATGCGGCCGGCCTTTTGCATGCGGTCGATCAGGACTTCTACGAGGGCGTCGCTGCCCAGGTACGCGACGCGGTGCGCGAACTTGGAGACGTCGAGCATCACCTGCAGCGGGTTCTGGCGGTGCATGCGCTCCAGGACGTCTTCCAGCCTGGCGCAGGCTTCGTCGAGCGCTTGCCGGCTGACGCGCAGTTTTCGCGTGGGCGAGATCGAAAGCTCGACCAGCTCGTTCCGCTTGGACAGCTCGGCCGTAGCGGCCTGGACATCGGCCACGCCGGCCGTCCGCGGTAAATCGGCAGGCTCAAACCCGCGCAGGCCGGCAAAGTAGAGCGCGGCCGCGGCGCGCGTCGCCGGCTCCGGCGAAGCCAGGTCCGCCAGCCGCGCGATCCGCCCTGCATCGCGGCGGCGAACGCGCTCGGCCTGCGGATCGATGACCTGCCCGCCGCCGATGGTGACGGCCGGCGACTCCTCGCGCAAGACGAACGCCTGCCCCCAGGTCGTCACGGCCGCATCGCGCAAGAAAAGCTGAATCGGCGCCGTGTCACCGGGTAAAAGTTCCGCGCGGTCGACCAGCGCAACGGAGCACGGAATGTCTGCCGTCCCCACGTGCAGCCGCACGCGCGACCGGCTCTTGAGCGGCCGCGGCGACGTGGGCAAGAGGTGCATCTGCACCGTCAGGAGGCGGCTGGGGACGAGGTGCCCAGGGCTGGCCAGCTCCTGGCCGCGGCCGATCTGGTCGTGATGGACGCCCGCCAGGTTGATCGCGGCGCGCTGGCCGCGGTGGACGGACTCGACGGCCTGGTCGTGGTTCTGAATTCCCCGCACGCGCACAGCGACGTGCCCCGGCTCGATGGCCAGCTCGTCGCCGACGCGGGCCGCGCCGCTCGTGACGCTGCCGGTGACGACCGTGCCGTGGCCGGCAATGGTGAAGGTGCGGTCGATGGCCATGCGAAAGGGAGCGCCGTCCAGGCCGCGACGGTCCTCGGCGGCGGCCAGCGCCGCCGTGTGGAGAGCTTGTTTCAGCTCTTCAATCCCCTGCTCGGTCTGCGTGCTGGTGCGAATGATCGGCGCGGTTTCCAGGAACGTGCCGGCGACGAGTCCGCGGATTTCCTCTTCCACCAGGTCGATCCAATCCGCCTCGGCCAGGTCGACCTTCGTGAGCGCAATCAGCCCGTGCTTCAGGCGCAGCAGGCGGAGGATTTCCAGGTGCTCGCGGGTCTGCTGCTTGACGGAGTCGTCGGCGGCCACGACCAAGATCGCCAGGTCGATGCTGGTCGCCCCCACGAGCATGTTGCGGACGAACCGCTCGTGGCCGGGGACATCCACGATGCCGAGGCGCACGTCGCCAAGGTCGAGGTGGGCGAAGCCCAGCTCGATTGTGATGCCGCGGCGTTTTTCCTCGGG
This sequence comes from Planctomycetia bacterium, assembly GCA_016177915.1. Lineage (GTDB taxonomy): Bacteria > Planctomycetota > Planctomycetia > Pirellulales > S012-138 > JACOUI01. The sequence continues at coordinate 11,064 of JACOUI010000069.1, read as the reverse complement.
GAGGCGGTCGGTGTCGATGCCCGTCAGCGCCCTCACGAGGGACGTCTTGCCGTGGTCGATGTGCCCGGCTGTTCCGAGGATCAGATCGATGGTCATGGCCGAATTCTAACGTTTACCGCTTGTTGGAGTCCCGCCCTCAGGCCCTTTTTGAATGGCGCAAGCCGGCGGCCAGGAGCTACCGCCTAAAGGCGGGACTCCAACTGTAACACTCCCCGGCCAAATACGCTGTGATCGTCATGGAGACCTCCTCCAGCACAAAGAACCGCGTCATTGGGACCGCCTAAAGGCGGGACTCCAACCGAAAACCAAGGAGACCGATCATGCGTACTTTCCTGAAAGCGACCTTTGCCGCCCTGGCCCTCGCGTCGGCGGCGTTTTCCGCAACCCTGGAAGCCCAGGCAGGTTGCGGCTCCGGTTACGGTTTCGGCTACAAGAAGCCGTACGGCTACAACAGCTACCCCGTCAGTTGCCCGTACCAGCGGCCGCCCGTCGTCGTGGCGCAGCCTCTCGTCGTGCCGCAGCCCGGGCAGCCCGTCCCTGGCCAGCCGTTCCCCGGCCAGCCCATCCAGGGGCAGCCCATTCAGGGTCAACGTGGTGCGCCCGTCGAGGCGGCCCAGGGCCAGATGAACTTGCAGCTTGTGGACGTGCGGTTGGTTGAGCCGGGAATGCCCGAGCAGAAGCTCGGCCCGCGTTTCCGGCTGTTCGTCAAGAACGCCAGCCCGTTTGGCATCAGCCGTCCGATCGACCTGGTGGTGGCGGCGGGGATTGACCGGAAGTTTGAGCAGGGCCTGCCCAGCGCGGTTGAGCGGATTTCCGGCCTGGCCCCCGGCCAGGTGGCGACGATCGAAATCCGTCTGCCCATCGAGTCAATGGCGATGCAGTATCCCGGCGAGGAAAAGCCGGCCCCGTTCAGCACGCTGTTCGTGATGGTCACGGGCCAGCAAGACCTGCTGGGCAACGCCACGATCAAGCCGCTGGCGATCCTGCCGCGGATCGGCATCCAGTTCGTCGATCTAGCCTTGCACAAGCCGGCCGACGCGCGGGTTCCCACGGGCGCGGTGGTGACTTTGGCGGGCGAAGGTTTCGGCATCGACGGCGGCCAGGTGATCCTGTCGCTGGGCCAGGCGAAGCTGGTCGGCCAGATCGTCAACTGGGGCCCGACGGCCATCCAGGTCAAGCTCCCCGAGCTGGCCCTGGCGACTCCGACCGCGGCGCAGATCGTCGTGGCGCGGGCCGACGGCCAGTCGGCGCCGGCGATGGAGATGCAGATCATGCCGGCGGGTTTTGCCGCCCTGCAACAGGGCGCAGCCGGGCAGGGCGCTCCGCAGGCCCAGCTTGGTCAGGGTCAGCCGGGCCAGACTCAGTTTGGCCAGGGCCAGTTTGTGCCCGGCCAGGCCGCGCAGAATCAGCCGGTTCAGGGCCAGCCAGTTCAGGGCCAGACTTTCCAGGCCGCCCAGGGTCAACAGCCCTCTGGCGGCGAGCCGGCGGCGACGGCGCTGCCCCCGGCCCCGACGCCCCTGACGGGCGGGACGCTCTTGCAGCGGCCTGCCGAGCCGGCCGGTCCGGCGAAGTAACGACACGCGAGTTGGTTTCCTGAAACGGCGACTGTGCCGGAAAGGAGGACGCCGACACCACGATGAGAGAGCGAGACGGACGAGCGGCCCGCCGGAGGAATTCCTTCGGCGGGCCGCTTTGTTTGCGCCGCACGTGGGAAGCGGGATCGGCGCGACGGCATTGCCAGCGTGACCGCCTGGGCGGCCGGTGCGGCGAAGGTAATTCGAGCGGCGATCGGCCGTCGATAACTGACCTGAGGTGCCGCGCCCTTTCGCCCAGGGCGTTTCCTGTCACGCTCCACGTTCGGGAGTCTCTGATGAGCAAATTCACCCGATACCTGCTGCTGCTGGCAGTGCTCGCAGGCGGCGCCTGGCTGGCCTACAAGTACGCCGGCATCCAGGGCCTCGAAAACCTCAGCCTCGATTGGGGTTCGACCAGCGGCTCTGGTTCGACGGGTTCCGTGCCGGGCGACGAAACGGCCGTCCGCGTGGCCACGTTCAACGTCCAGGTGTTCGGGCAGAAGAAGCTGGAAGACGCCGCCGTGATGCAGGTGCTGGCCGAGACGGTGCGGCGGTTCGACGTGGTGGCCATCCAGGAAATTCGCTCGCAACAGCAGGACGTCATGCCGCGGTTCACGGCGATGATCAACGCCGGCGGCCGGAAGTACGACTTCATCGTTGGGCCGCGCCTTGGCCGCACCACGAGCCTGGAGCAGTACGCGTTCGTCTTCGACACCGAGCGGATCGAACACGACCCGAGTTCCGTCTACACCGTGGGCGATCCCGGCGACCGGCTGCACCGGGAGCCGCTGGTGGCGTCGTTCCGGGCGCGGGGCCCGCCGCCGGAGCAGGCCTTCACGTTCACGCTGGTGAACGTGCACACCGATCCCGACTCGGCCGATCTGGAGCAGGAACTGGCGGCGCTGGATGACGTGGTGCGGGCGGTCCGGTCAGACCGGCGCGGCGAGGACGACGTGATCGTGCTGGGTGACTTCAACGCCGACCACGAGCACCTGGGCGAATTAGGCGCGGTGCCGGGCATCGCGGCGGCGATCCGCGGCGTTCCCACGAACACGCGCAAGACGGAGCAGTACGACAATGTGCTGTTCCACGGCCAGGCGACGGTCGAGTTCACCGGCCGGAGCGGCGTGCTCGATCTCTTGACGGAATTCAAACTGACGCCGGAGCAGGCGCTCGATGTTTCGGATCATTTCCCGGTGTGGGCGGAGTTCTCGGTCTACGAAGGCGGCCGCGGCACTCCGCTGGCGGCGCGGCCCCAGAGCGCGGAGCGGCAGTAGAGGCCGCAGTTCTTTGAAATCGCGGCCGGTCCTTCGCGGCGGAGTGCACCCATCGGCGGCGGAAGGCTACAATGCACTTGGCGGCGTTTCGTCGCCGGGAGCATTCACATGCCTTCACCGTTTCCTGGGATGAACCCGTTCCTGGAGAACCAGGAGTGGTCGGATTTCCATACGACGTTCAACACGGTTCTTCGTGAACTCCTGCTCCCGCAAGTCCGACCGCGTTACGCCGTGCGCGTCGAGCGGCGCGTCTATGTAGAACATCCAGCGGCCGAAAACGGCTCCTACCTGCGCTCCGACGTCGCGGTCCTCGTGCCGGAAAGCGGCGCGGCCGGCACTGTCGCGCGAACCGCCGGCACCGCGCTGGCGCCGGTCGCGTGCCTGTTGCCGATGCCGCAGGAGCAGCGCGAAACGTATCTGGTCGTGCGCGAAAGCGAGACGTTGGAGGTGGTCACGGTGATCGAGACGTTGTCGCCTGCCAACAAGCGTCGCGGCGGCGACGGCCGTTCCGAATACCTGGCAAAGCGCGATCAGGTGCTCAGCAGTTATTCGCACCTCGTGGAGATCGACCTGTTGCGCGGCGGGGAGCGTTTGCCGCTCGTTGGCACTGTGCCGGCCGGCGACTACTACGCGATTGTCAGCCGCAAAGATCGCCGTCCGTGGTGCGAGGTTTTTGCCTGGACGCTGCGGCAAAAGCTGCCTGTTATTCCCATCCCGCTGAAGAAGGGCGATCCCGATGTGTTTGTGGACCTGCAAGCGGCCTTGAAAACCGCCGACGACCGCGCTGAGTACGACCTGACGCTGAATTACGATCGGCCGCTCGCTCCGCCGCTGTCGGACGAGGATGCGGCGTGGATGAAGACCGTGCTCGCCGGTCGCGGCAAAAGCGCGTAATGCGCTGCGTCAGGCATCTCAATACTTCCGTGGCGACACCCGCGCCTGCACCCGCAGCGGCAGGCCCTGGATCCGCAAGAAACCCTCCGCGTCCGTCTGGTTGTACGACCCGCCACCTTCCATCGTGGCGATCCCCTCGTCGTAGAGGCTCTTGGGACTCGATCGCCCGGCCACGAAAATGTTGCCCTTGTAGAGGTCCAGGCTCACTTCGCCGGTCACGTTCTTCTGCGCCTCGCCGATGAACGCCATGAGCGCATCCATCTTGGCCGTGTACCAGAAGCCGTAATAGACCATCTCAGCCACTTCCGGCGCGAGGCGGTCTCGGAGGTGCGCAAGGTCGCGGTCGAGCGTGATTTGCTCGATGAGGCGAAGCGCCTCGTAGAGGATCGCCATGCCGGGCGCCTCATACACGCCGCGGCTCTTCATGCCCACGAAGCGGTTCTCGACCATGTCCACTCGCCCGATGCCGTTTCGTCCGCCGATCTGGTTGAGCATGCGGACCATTTCTAGTGGCGAGTGCAGTTGGCCGTTCAAGGTCTTCGGGACACCGGACTCAAACCCGAGGCGAATGCTCTCCGGGTTGTCCGGCGCTTGTTGCGGCGAGACGGTCATGCCGAATTCGACGAGGGCCAGGCCGTTCGTGGCCAGGTCCTCGAGCTTGCCCGCTTCGTAGCTGATGTGCAGGCAGTTTTCGTCGGAGCTGTAGGGCTTGGTGGAGGAGGCCTTGACGGGGATGTTCCGCGCCTGGCAATACGCGATCATCTCCGTCCGGCCGGGGAATTTCTGGCGAAAACTCTCCATCCGCCAGGGGGCGATGACCGAAACGCCCGGCTGCAGGGCGTCGGCCGCAAGCTGAAAGCGGCACTGGTCGTTGCCCTTGCCGGTGGCGCCGTGGGCGAAGGCGGCGGCCCCGGCGTCGCGGGCCACTTGCAGGCAGCACTTGGCGATCAGCGGCCGGGCGATCGACGTGCCCAAGAGGTAGACCGCCTCGTACCTGGCCTGCCACTGCATGACGGGAAAGGCGAAGTCGCGGCAGAGTTCTTCCTGGGCGTCGACGATGCGGGCGGACTTCGCCCCGCAGCTTTTGGCTTTGGCCAGGATGGCGTTTTTGTCTTCGCAGGGCTGGCCGAGATCGACGTACACGGCGTGGACATCGTACCCTTGTTCTTGGAGCCAGCCGAGGATGACGGAGGTATCGAGGCCGCCGGAATAGGCCAGGACGCAGGATTTCGGCATGGTGTAACCTGATGGTCAGGGTCATTTCGCCAGAGGACACCAAAGCTCTCACGAGGTTCGCCTGCGCCAGTAGCCAGGTCGTCGGCTCCCGTGCGCCACGGAAATGACTCGAATTGTGTCTCCCTTCAGAAGGTAAACGACAAGGTACGGGAATCGACGAAACCGGTACGCGCGCGTTCCAAAAAGGTATGCCGGCCAACGATGGGGCGCAGACGTGACTTGCGCAAGGGCATGGTCCAGTTGTGCCATGAACTCGTCTGCGGCGTCGGCGCTACGCTTCGCGTACCACAGTCTGGCCGCGCGGGCCTCGTTTGCAGCCAAGCGATCGATCTCAAGTTTCCACGCTGTCATTCGCGTCGTCCACAATCATGCGGCGCGCCTCAGGCCAGGAGAGGGTCTCGGCGCGCCCGGCGTGGTAATCTTCGACGCGGCGCTTGATCTCCTCCGCCCATGCGGAGTCGACGTCGGCATCGGGCGACGGCTCGAGGCTTTGGATCAGCCGCGCCGCCAAGTCACCGCGATCGCTCTCCGAGAGGTTTAGAGCTTCCGCAAGCAGTCTTGCAGCGGTGTCCGTCATCGTGTTCTCCAAGCTGGCAGGCTGCGTAAACGTCGTCCGCTCCCACTTAAAAGGTATCTCGTCCCTACCAGCTCAACAAGCTTCAATGAGCCCCAGACTGTTGATGCAAACCGACAGGACACTTGCCGCGCGTCCCCGGTAGTCAGCCGGCTACATCCTTGTCGGCCCGGCCTGCTTCGACAGCCGCGCGATCAATCGTTCCAGAATGAGGCGCGGTTCGAGCTGGCTACGGCCCTTGAGGTCCAGGTCCGCGGCCAGCAGCCGGCGGTGAAGCTGCAAGGCCCGCACGCGGCCGACCTGGCGAAGCTGCGCCTCGGCGGCGTTGATCTTGAACGGCTTGACGCCGGCCTGCGTGAGAGCATCGGTGAGACGCACTCGTTTGCCCTGGCGCTCCCCCTCATCGACGAGTCGCGCCGCCGCGGCGAACTGCCTAAGCGCATAGCCCATCGGTCCCAGCACCGCGACGGGGTGCTCGCCCGACGACAGGAGGCGGTCGAGCTGCGCGACGGCCCGGGCCGCGTCGCCGGCGAGCGCCGCATCGAGCATCTCCCACGCCGTCTGCGTGCGCCACGATCCGGCCAGCTTGCGGACCATCTCGGCGTCGATCGCCGCCTTCGTGCCGGCGTACGACGCCAGCTTCGCCAATTCCTGGTCCAAGAGCCCCAACTCGGGGCCGACCATGTCCAAAAGCTGCTGGGCGGCGTCGCGGTCGAGCGTCGCGCGGTGCTCCTTTTTTGCCTGGGCGACGAGCCACTTCACAATCGCCGGCGCCGCCGGGGCGGAGCAGTCGATCGACAGGCCGCTTTTTTCAAAAAACTTGTAGAGCCGCGTGTTCCTGGGCCAGGTTGAGACAACGAGGACGAGCACGTTTTTGCCCGGCGGCCGCTGCACGTAATCCTCCAGCGCCGGCCGGCTGGCGCTCACAAAATCGTCGGCGTCCTCGACGACGACCAGGCGGCGGCCGGCGCCGAACAGGCCCAGCATCGCCAGCTCGTCGTGCACGTCGCGCCAGGCGGCCTTTTCCCCGTCGATCGTGGCCAGCGAAAGCTCCGCGTCGTTGCCCGTCAGGACCGCCTGCCGCAGCACGCCCAGGCATTGCCGTTTCAAGAAGGGTTCGTCGCCGAAGAGGGCGCAAGACCCGCGCACGTCCTTTGGGGGCGAGTCCAGAAAAGTCAGGGCGGGAACGACGGGCATAGGGCAATGCCGAATGCGGAGTCCGGAGTTGCACGGCAGCAGCGACGTCAGTGCTGACGTTGCTGGCCCAGCATGGCGGCGCGATATTTCGCCTCCTCGGCTTCCATGATCTTGCCGGCGCGGACGTAAACGACGCTCAAAGCCGTGAAGCTGAACGGATCGTTCGGCTCCAACTCGCAGACCTTCAGGCCGTGACGGATGGCGTCGTCGTGCCGCTGGAGGCGGCCGTAGTGGACGGCCAGCGCGGCATGGGCCAAGCCGAAGCTCGGCTCCAGCGCGACGGCTTCGTTGAGCCTGGCGACGGCCCCTTCCAGGTCGCCGGCGTCCTTGAGCTTTTCGGCCTCATCGTAAAGGACGTAGTGCTTGGGCTTTTCGGCCATAAAGCAGCGACTCCTGCCGGCGTGGGTCCGGCCAGCGTGTCGGACAATCGTGTCGGGCGATGGAAAACCTGCGATCGGCCAGTTTATCAGCTTGCAAGCAGGTTTGCCATTTGATCGCGCGGCGACGCTTGCTAAACTCCCGCCCCTGCGCCGGCTGCCTCCGAGTCTGCGACATCCGGCCGGCGCCAGAACTACGGGGGTCGCCTTGACGCACATCCATCCGCAGGCCGTGGTCAGTCCGGACGCCGTCATCGGCAGCGACGTGTCGATCGGCCCGTTCTGCCTGATCGAGGCCGGCGCCCAGATCGGCGACGGCTGCCGGCTAGAAAGCGGCGTCGTGATTCACGGCGGCACAGTGCTGGGCGCCGGCAACCGCGTCTGTCACGGGGCCGTGCTGGGCGGAATCCCGCAGCATCTCAAGGCCGGGGCGCAGGTCGGCGGCACGGCGATCGGGTCGGGCAACACGATCCGCGAGCACGTGACGGTCCACCATGCGCTGGAGCCGGGCCACAGCACGCTCGTTGGCGACAACAACCTCTTGATGGTCAACGTCCACGTCGCCCACGATTGCCGCCTGGGCAGCAACTGCGTCATGGTCAACAACGCCATGCTGGCCGGGCACGTCGAGGTGGAGGACCGCGCGTACCTTGCCGGCGGGGCGGCCGCCCACCAGTTCGTGCGCATCGGCAAGCTGGCGATGGTCGGCGGCATGGCCCGCTGCATCAAGGACGTGCCGCCGTTCGTCACGGTCGACGGCGCGACGACCACGGTCGTGGGGTTGAACCTCGTCGGACTGCGCCGCGCCGGTTACAAGACCGATGAGATCGCCCAGCTCAAGGCGGCCTACCGGCTCATCTATCGCAGCGGCCTGCCCTGGACGGCGATCCTGGAGCAGTTGCCGCAGCAATTCCCCGAGGGCGCCGCGACGGAGTATCACCGGTTCTTTGGCGGCGGAAAGCGGGGCTTCACGCCCGCCCGCAAGGGCTCGATCGCCGCCACGATCCACCTCCACGACGAGGGGGACGGCGAGCTGCGGTCGAAGGTGGGATAGCGCTCGCGCGCGTGGCCCGCTGGACAACTGGGCGGCCAGCGTTTTCAATGGGTGCCAGCGGCGCACGGACCGGCCGATTTTCGTGGCCGATGAACAGGCGCCATGGCCCGGCACTCTCGCGCATCCCATGCGGCCGTATCTGGCGATCATCAAGGACTCGTTCCGCGAGGCGATGGTCTCACGCACCCTGTGGGTGCTGCTCGCGCTGATTACGATTTTTCTCCTGTTTTTGGCGCCGCTGGGCATCAACGAGCGGCCCGTCACGCGATACTCCTTCCTCGACTTTGTGGCGCCGCAGGCGGTGGTCTTGCGGATCGCCCACGAGAGCAAGGCTCCCGAGTCGACGCCGGCGAAGCGTATTTGGGAACTTCTCGGCAAGGAAGAACGGGACCGTCTGGAGACGTTGGCGGATCGTGAACAGAACCGGCAGCAGAATTCGTCGGTCCTCGTCATGCTCATGTTCAACGATTTGCTGTCGAACCGGGAGCTTTATCAGGCGGAGTATTGGAAAGACGTTTCCCTGGGCAAAGAGGCGCAGGGGTTGATTGCCCAGCAAAGCCAAAACCTCAGCGAGGCGGAGCTCGCCCGGCTGAATCGCCTCCTGCTCGACGCGGCGTTTCCCGTCGAAATCCGCCCGGGCGGCGGCACCGAGGTGCTCTTCAGTTATCTGGGCGGAGAGGTCCCCTTTCCGGTCCCCGGCTCGCGGGAAAGCTGGCTCAGGTACTTGCTCAGCTTTTTCACCGACTACTTCCTGGGCGCGGTGGGCGTGCTGGTGGCGATCCTGGTGACCGCCACGATGGTGCCCAGGACCTTTGAGCAAGGCTCGGTGGACCTGCTGCTCTCCAAGCCGGTCTCGCGGAGCTTCGTGTTCCTGGCGAAGTTCTTCGGCGGCTGCGCGTTCGTCACGCTCCTGGCGGCCTACTTTATCGCCGCGCTGTGGCTGCTGATGGGCGTGCGGTACGGGTTCTGGCACATGAAGCTCTGGCTCTGCGTCCCGCTGATGCTGTTTCTGTTTTCGATCTATTACGCCGTGTCGTCGCTGGCGGGTTTGTTGTGGCAGAACGGGATGATTGCGGCTGTGATCACGATCGTCTTTTGGGCGGCGTGCCTGTTCGTGTGGATCATCAAGGCCACCGTGTTCGAAGGCGCGGTCCTGGGCACGCAGGCGTTCTTCATCCTCGTCCCCTCCAGCGACAACGTCGTCGGGGTGCAGCCGACGATGTCGTTCGTGGAATGGAGAGAGTCCGACCGCACCTGGCAGAGCGTGAAGGACCCGACGACGGTCATCGCGGACCTTCCCGTCGGCATGCGCTTTCCGATGCTGGGAGGAACGATGGCGCCCTTCTCGGCCGGCGAGAACCACCTCGTGCTCGTGACGGCGCAGGGGATCGTCGATTATCACCCCGACTCCGCGCCCGACCTGAACCAGCCGATCGATTGGACCGCGATCAAGCTGGTGGGGCCGCCGATGGCGCTCAAGACACCCTTCTCGGCCGCCATGTCGGAGGAGCGCGAGCTGGCGATCTACGACGGCGAGACGCTCCGGTCGCTGGCCCTGAAGGACGGCTTCTACGCCGTCGCCGCGGAGCGGAAGCTGCCCGACAAGCAGCGCTGCGTGATGGGCTACGGCGGCGACAAGATCGTGCTGGCCTTCGCCGACGGCCGCGTGCTTTTCGTCGACGCGGCCTCGCTCAAGACGGAGCGCGAGTTTGCGCCCGGACACGTGGGCACGCCGCGCCTGGCCTTCGCCTCGGCCGACGGCCGCTATGCGGCCGTGCTGTCGCACGACAAACAGCTTTGGCTTTACGACGTCAAGAACCAGCGGGACGTGAGCAACACCATCGTCGGCCAGGGAAGCGTGTCGGCCGTGACGCTCTACGGAACCAAGCTGCTCGTGGCCGACTCCTTCACCCGCGTCACGGAGTACAACCTCGACCGTCTCTCCGTGGCGCGCCAAATGGCGCCGGCCTTGAGCTGGTGGGAGTGGGCCTATTGGTATCCGATTCGCGGCATCTACACGGTCTTCCCCAAGCCCGGAGAACTGGGCGATCTCGTGCAGTACATCGTCACGGAGAAGGACACCGGGCTGACGCCGTTTGAGGACCTGGAAGTGCCGCAGCAGCAGCTCAACATCTGGCAGCCCGTGTGGAGCAACCTGATTTTTGTGTCCGTGCTGCTCGCGCTGGGTTGCTGGTACGTGTCGCGGAAGGATTTTTGATCGCCACGAGACGACTTCGGTAGGACGGCCTTTCCAGGCCGTCGGCCTTGTCGTTGACGGCCTGGAAAGGCCGTCCTACGGCTTGGCGGGGGCGACCTCGACGACCTTGCCGGAGCGGCGGAAGGTCAGGCCGGCGGGGGAGAACGCTTCCTTCAGGAGCGCGTCCAGCTCCACGTCCTTGACCTTGACGTTCACGCGCACGTCGAGCGACAGCCCCTTCTGTTCCAGGAGCTTCTCGTCGACGCGGAACTCCAGCTTCTGGTCCTGGCTGAGCTTTTCCAGGATGGTGCGCAGGGGGACGTTGGGGGCGTTGAGGCTGTAGAGCTGCTTTCCGGCGGGACTCGCCGCGGGGTTGCGGCCGCGGCGCCGCGCGTCGTCCAGCCGCTCGTGGTCCTCGGCCGTGCCGGAGACGCGAACGACCTTGCCGACGACGTCGACCTTGGCGTCGGGCAGGAGATCGCGGACCTGCCGGGCAAAGTCGGCGGGCTTGGCGCCGGCGGGATATTCGCGCACGAGGACGAGGTCTTGCTGTCCGATCGGCGAGAGCCGAAGCTGCCGGCCGTCGTCCTCGATGCGGAAGGTGAGATCGAAGCCGGCGGCGACCAGCGACAGACGGTCGGAAAACGCGAGCGGCGGCAGGTCGGCCGCGGCCCAGAGGTCGTG
>JACOUI010000068.1 GCA_016177915.1 Planctomycetia bacterium | reverse complement strand
GTATAATGCCGCCTCCAACCCATTGCACTCGCCCGCCGGACCATGCTCCTTCCTCCCCCCCTCAACCCGCCCCCCCGCCCCCTCATGGGCCCCGGGCCCAGTGATATCCATCCGCGCGTGCTCCGCGCGATGGCCGCCTCCACCGTCGGGCACCTCGATCCGTATTACCTGGAGCTGATGACCGGCCTGCAGCAGATGCTGCGCGAGCTGTTCTGCACGAAGAACGAGCTGACCTTCGCCGTCAGCGGCACCGGCTCGGCCGGAATGGAGGCCGCCGTCGTCAACCTCGTCGAGCCGGGCGATCCCGTCGTCGTCTGCATCAACGGCGTCTTCGGGCAGCGCATGGCCGACGTCGCCGGCCGCGCGGGCGCGAAGGTGACGATCGCCGAGCGTCCCTGGGGCGACGTGTTCTCGCCCGACGACCTCGCGCCGGTGCTCAAGTCCGCTCGGCCGAAAGTCGTGGGCATTGTCATGGCCGAGACCTCGACCGGCGCCTGGCAGCCGATCGAAGAGGTCTCAAAGCGCGTTCACGATGCCGGGGCGATGCTGATCGTCGACACCGTGACGGCTCTCGGCGGCATTCCGGTCGAGGTCGACGCCTGGAACATCGACGCCTGCTACTCCGGCTCGCAAAAATGCCTGAGCTGCCCGCCGGGCCTGGCGCCGATCACCTTCAGCCGCCGGGCGCTCGATCACATTCGCGCGCGGACGACGAAAGTGCAAAGCTGGTACCTCGATGCCTCGATGCTGGCCAGCTACTGGGGGACCGACCGCGTCTACCACCACACGGCCCCCATCAACATGACCTACGCCCTGCACGAGGCCGTGCGCATCGTGCTCGAAGAGGGCCTGCCAAACGTCTTCGCCCGCCATGCGCTCAATCACCGGGCGCTCAAGGCCGGCCTGGCGGCGCTCGGCATCCGCTACGCCGCCCGCGAAGGCCGTCAGCTTCCCATGCTCAACGCCGTGCTCGCGCCCGAGGGAGTCAACGAGGCCAAGGTGCGGAGCGACCTTCTGTCGCGGTTCGGCATCGAGATCGGCGGAGGGCTGGGCGTGTTCAAGGGCAAGGCTTGGCGGATCGGACTGATGGGCTACGGCTCACGGTCGAGCAACGTCCTCCTCTTCCTGGCGGCCCTGGAGCAGCTTCTGGCCGAGCAGGCCCACTCCTTCTCGCCCGGCAGCAGCATCGCCGCAGCCAACGCGATCTATCGCAAATAGCCGCCGCGAGAAGCCTTTAGCCTATCGCGTAAAGCCTCCCTCCCCTCTCCTTTTGACTTGGCCGCTCAAATCACGTAACGTATCAAATGAACCAGACAGGACTTGCATCAACCGCCGGCAGCGACGGTCCATGAAAAACGGCCGGAACAATCCCGCAAAACAAAGCGCTGCCCCCGAGCCGGCTGTCCCCAAGGCGGTGGTCAGCCGCCTGAGCCTTTACCTGCGGGAATTGCAGCGGCTGATACGCGACGGCCGGGCGACCGTCAGCTCGCACCAGCTTGGCCGCCTGCTTGGGTTTACGGACGCCCAGGTGCGGAAGGACCTGGCCTATTTCGGGCAGTTCGGCTACCCCGGCATCGGCTACCGCTGCGAGGAATTGGTCGCCGCCGTTCGCAAGATCCTGGGCACCCACGAGCGCTGGCCGGTGGCGATCGTGGGGGCGGGCAACCTGGGAAGGGCCTTGCTGGGCTACAAGGGCTTTACGCAGCAGGGGTTCAACATCGTGGCCGCGTTCGACATCGAGCCTGCCACGGTCGGTCAGTCGATCGAGGGAGTGCGGGTCTATCACGCGAGCCGCTTGTCGGAGGTCGTGGCGGAAAATAAGATTCGGCTTGCGATTGTGGCCGTTCCCGCGCCGGCGGCGCAGGGCGTGGCCGATAAGCTCGTGGCGGCGGGGATCGAAGGCATTTTGAATTTCGCGCCGGTCACGTTGTCGCTGCCGCCGACGGTGAGCATGGTGGGGGTGGACCTGGCGATCGAGCTGGAGCAGCTTTCGTTCTCGGTGACCAACCGCGGCGACGCCAAGGAGCCGGACGCCAAGGAAACCGTCCGCCTGCCCACCCGCTCGCACCGCTCGGCGTGACAAGCTGTGCGCGAATCGGCCCTTCCATTCCGCATTCCGACTTCCCCATTCCGCATTCGCCCTACCCGGTGGTGTAATGGTAACACTAGGGATTTTGGTTCCCTCATTCCAGGTTCGAGTCCTGGCCGGGTAGCTTGTGTTGGAGTACCGCCTTTAGGCGGGCCTTGGACCGGAAGGGGGCTTCCGCCTAAAGGCGGTACTCCAACGGACAGGACCGGATGAATCCGGTCACTACGAACTGTCTCGTCCTCATTCCTAACCCTGGAGCGCCCTATGCGTCCCCATCTTGCCGGCCTCGTCGTGCTCCTTGTCTTTCCACTCGCGGCCGTCGCCCAGGACGCCGGCAAAAAACCCGCCAAAAGCGCTCTGGAGACCGACCCCAAAGGCTGGCTCGACCTCATGCCGGGCAAGGATCTCGCCGGCTGGAAGCGCGTGGCGATCTCGCCGGAGACGGAGCCGGCGGCCAAGAACGCCTGGAGCGTCAAGGACGGCCTGCTCCTCTGCGACGGCGTGGGCGTGAAGGAGATGTTCCTCTACGACAAGGAATTCGGCGATGGCGTGTTCCACGTCGAGTGGCGGTTCAAGAAGCTCGAAGGCAAGCAGGACTACAACAGCGGCGCCTACGTCCGCACGACCGACGGCAAGCTCTGGCACCAGGTGCAGATCGCGCACCTGGAAAAGCCGCCCTTCATGGGCGACATCTTCGGCGACAAGCTGATCGACGGCAAAGCCGAGCGCTACATCATCCGCGGCGAGGGCGACAAGCACGCCAGGCCGCCGGGCGAGTGGAACACGCACGAAATCACGATGCAGGGCAACACGATCGACGTCTGGATCAACGGCGCGAAGGCACTCTCCTGGAACGAATGCCAGGTGGCCAAGGGCCGCGTGGGCCTGCAGGCGGAGTTCTTTCTTGTTGAGTTCCGGAACCTGAAATTCAAACCGGCGTCGTCCAAGCCGTAGGCGCTACCACTGCCCCGAGTAAATCTGCCCTTCCGAGTCTACGTGCGGCGTGTAGAAGTTCAGCGAGCGGCCGTGCTCGGCGAAGATGCCGGTCGCCTGGTCCTGGAAGTCGTTGCCCCAGCGATTGCCGCCGCTGGCGGACCCGCTCCTGCACTGCACGGGCGGCATCGCGGCGCCCACGGCCGAAAGCGCCGCCAGGCCGGCCACGATCACCCCGGCCGTGATGGCGACCTTCTTCACCTCGGCGGCGGTCGTCTCGCGGCCCGTCACCTCGGTGCACTTGGCGGCCACGGCCTCGGCGGCCTTGTCCGCCGCCTGCGACACCTTCTGCGCGGCCGACTTGGCGTTCTGGGCGGCCGCTTGCAGAAAGCCCTGGGCTTGCAGACGCACGTCGTTGAAATTCAGGCTCATGGCGAGGCTCCGCTTCGGTTTTCCAGGGTGGTCCGCTACCGCACCCCGGATGAAGCGGATTCGCCGGCTGTTTGTTACGGCGAAACCCGCGCCCGGCCCCCGGCGGCCCGCACCGCCGCCGGATTCCGCGTGCCCGCCATGCGGTCGAGAACGACTTGCAGCTTCTCCCGCGCCGCTCGGGACTCGGCTGTGAGGGCGTCGCGGGCAATCGGGCTTTTTTCCAGCGGGTCGGCGGGCACATCGTAAAGCTCGCCGGTCGCGTAGAGCTTGAAGCGCTGGTCGCGGGCGAATTCCCGATCGGCCTTGGGCCCGCCGTTCCGCGAGTACCAGGAGTAAATCCACTCGCGCGGGTTGCCGCGCTCGCCGCGAAGCTGCGGCCAAAAGCTCCGGCCGTCGGGCTGCATGCCGTCGGGCACGGCCACCCCCGCCGCCTCCAGGATCGTCGGCAAGAAATCCGTCGAATCGACAAGGTCCGACGAGACGCGCCCCGGCGGGATCTTTCCGGGCCAGTTGACGACGAGCGGCACGCGCGTCCCGGCGTCGGTGGTCGTGCCCTTGCCGCCGACAACCTCGCGCTGTCCCATCCTCGAGACGACGCCGCGGCCGGTGCCGTTGTCGCCGACGAAAAAGATGAGCGTCCGCTCGCGCAATCCCAATTCCTCCAGGCGCGTCACCAGCCGGCCCACGAGCTTGTCCATGTACGCGACCATGTCGCCGAAGTATTTCTTCTTGCCGGCCTCGTTGCGGACGCCTTTGGCGGTCGGGTCCCAGTCCGGGCTGTCGGGCGTCGGCTCAAAGGGCGCGTGCGTGAGCATCATCGGGTAGTAGGCCAGGAACGGATTGTCCTTGTGGGCTTCGATGAACCGCAGCAGGTGCTCCTGCACCACGTCCGGGCCGTACTCGCCGCTCGTGTAGTCGACCGGCTTGCCGTTGATTTCCAGGCCGGGGTTGGCGTAGCGCGGCGGCCGGCGCGTGAGCTGCCAGAGGCAATAGTCGTCGAAGCCGAACCGGCGCGGGCCCTCGAAGCCGCCTTCAAGCTGCCACTTGCCGGCGGCGCACGTGGCGTAGCCGGCCTCGCGGAGCACGTTGGCCAGCGTCACCGCCTGCGGGTCCATGTGCGCGAAGCGGACGTAGTTCCGCTGGTTGTAAAGGCCCGTGAGAAGCTGCACGCGCGTGGGCGTGCAGAGCGGCTGGGCGTAGCAATGCTCGAACCGCACCCCGCCGGCGGCCAGCTTGTCCAACTGCGGCGTCTTGTACGACGTGCCGCCGCTAGCGCCCAGGCACTCGTAGCCCAGGTCGTCGGCGAGGATGACGATGATATTGGGCCGGTCGGCGGCGGGGGCGGGAGTGAGAGACACAAACCAGCCGACGACGGCAATCGCGGGGAACATCAAACGCTGCATGGTTGCGTGCTCCTTTGGGGCCCGCGCCATTCTAACCGCGCAGACAACGGAATTGCCCACTCACCGCAGTTTCAGGAGAACCAAAGCACGAGCCGGACTCGCTCAGCGCCGCGCTTATCGGCGAGGAGGGACATCGCCGTCCGCAGAATCGTGTATTCCACGGGTTGCGTCGCTAATTGCAGTCCGTGGTGCTCTAAGGCCGCGTCGAATTCGTGCAGCAGGAGCCAACTGGCGTTGTACAGGCCGGGCTCGGAGATGACGGGCCAGACGATGCCCTCCGGTTGGCAATTGAACCACTGAAGGACCTCCGATCGCACGCACTTCTGCGAAGACGCCCATTCTTCCGCCACGTGCGGCTCCACGCAGCGGTGCGCCGGCCAGAAGTATCGATCGGGCGGACGCCCGCGATCGGCGATCAGGAAAAAGAAGTCCTGCGCCACCGTCAGGCTTTGAGGCGACGGCATCCCACGGGGCGCGAACAGGGGCTCCGGATGGTCTTCCCGGTCCTCGGGAGCGTATGTGCTGCTGCGCCCCGCGGCCAGTGCGTCGAAGACGTCGTATTCCCAGCCGAACGAAAACGAACCTTCGGTCAGGCTGTAGATTTGCTCGGGATCGGAAAAGGGAGGGCTTCGATCACCATGATCGACCTCGATGAACGCGCTCAGGTACGTGCCCATCGCCAGACTCCAATGTCAATCAAGGACTCGTTGGGTTCTCAAATGGATACCGGAATCCGGCACGTGGTTCGCGCGGCGCGGCGTAAGCCAAGTTTCCGCTTCGCGCCGCCGGCGGTTGCAGCGCCAGCATACCGTTCACCCGCCGTGGCGTCGTGAAAAAAGTCCCTTACGCCGCAGTCGGCAATTCCGCATTGGCCTCTGCCCCGCATCCAAACTCTGCTCTGCATTCCGCGCGCACTGCTGTCGCCCGCGATTGCCCTACCGCGACGAGGCGATTTCTGCTTCAATCCCGCCCCCGTTTTTGGCGCCCGGCGGCGCCGCCATGCAGGCACTTCCTCGAAGGAGTTTGTCGATGCGCAACGTTTTGGCTTTCTGGCTGGTCCTGGCGGCCCTGGGCACGGTCGTCGCCCAGGACCCCGTGCGTTACCGGTCCCTCAACGAGCAAACCCGGAGCGACCAGGCGCCGCGCGTGGTGCGCGTGTTCGCCGAGCCGGCCCCGCCCCCGCCACCGCCCCCGCCGGCGCCGCAATTTCACCCGGGTGCCCCCGCATTCCATTTCGCACCGCCGCAGCACGTGATCGTCCACGCCCAGTGTGAGGGCGATTGCCCGCAGCACGCCGCCGCCTGCCAGAACGGCACCTGCCAGAACAGCAGCAGCCAACAGCACGGCTTCGTGTTCATTGCCCCGACGCATCCCGCCCAGCCGCAGCATCATGCCCCGCACGGCCGGGTAATGCACGTCATCATCGCCGCCCCTGAGGGGGCCTGCGGCAACGCCGACTGCGCCGTCGCCGGCAACCGCGTCTACTTCCTCGGCGAAACGGCCGAAAACGGCTGCAACTGCCCGGCCTGCCGCTGCGCCAAACAGCATCAAACGCAGACGACCGCCGCCTGCAAGAATGACTGCAACTGTGCCTGCGGCTCGTGCAGCGGCCCGCGCGGCGCCGTCACGGCGCACATCCACGCGCCCAGCGGCCAGGCACAGTACTGCCCGCAGGATTTCCAGATCGAGCTGGCTTCCGGCGCCGAGTGCCAGCAGGCGTGCTGCCCACACGAGGGCTGCACGGATGTCTCATTGTCGCCGAACCAACCCTGGCCGATCGGCCAGCCCTGCACGATCGCCGACTCCAAGGGCCGCACGCACCAGGGCGTCCTCTGCCACGCCAACGACGAGTGGCTCGTCCTCGACACCGGCCACGGCCGGAAGTGGATCAGGGCCTCGATCGTCGAGACCGTGACCGAGCAGCCGGACCACGTGGGCTATGCGCCCGACCAATGCGACGAAGAATGCGTGGCAACGCGCAGGACGGCGGAGGGGCTGATTTTCAGCCATCCGGTGCGCACGAGCACCGCCCGCTGGGCCGCCGAAACCGTTGCGTGCCCAGCGGACCGCGAAGCCTGCGACGCGGCCATGCCGCGGAACAAGCTGCGCGCCACGGTGAAGCTGCAATCGACGCCGCCGTTCTTCGGGATCGACGTCGAGCGGACGAAAGCGGAGCAGTGCGACGAGGCGCCAAAGGACCTGCCGCTGCCGCCGCAGCTTCCCACCCCGCCGCATCTGCCGGCCCCGCCGCAGCGCACGGCCGCGGCACCGCCGAGCGACGACCGGGCGGACATTGACCTGCCATTTCCAAAGGCTGACAGCGTCTCGGGCGATGATCGCCCCGCCTTCGAATTCCACAATCGGCCGGCTGGCGTGGAAATCGCCGTCGAGCCGCGGATCGTTGGCGGCCACGTCGTGGTCGCCACGACGGCCCGCCCGGCGCGCGAAGAAACGCAGTACGCCGTCGAGTTGAAGCTCACCAAGAACGAAGACGGCCAGAAGACGCTCTGCGCGCCGAAGCTAACGGTCACGGCCGATCAGGTCGGCCACCTCGCCGTGGGCGACTTCAAGTGCGGCGTCTGCGTCAAGGAAGGCCACGAAGGCTACCTGACGCTGCAGGTCTTCTCCGGCCTGCACGCGGGCTACCCGCGGGCGACCTGCACGATGAAGTCGGGCGACGGCGTGACGCTCTCCTGGGGCGACGACGCGTCGCTCGAGGTGAAGGTGCACCGCATGGACAATCCGGAGCGCGCGACCCGCGAGACGACGCCGTAACGCGACTCGACAACTCGAACTCTCTCACGGGCCGGGTATCTTCCCGGCCCGTTTTGTTTTCGCCCGACGCGCCAGGAAACACACTAACCCGAAGCGCCAGCGAGGGAACCAGCGAGCAGACGTCGCTCGCAGGACTCCCTCGCTGGCGCGTCGGGTTAGTGTTTTTCATTGTTCCGTGTCTGCGCCGTCTTCTCATATTCTCGTCACAGCCGCTAGGAACGGCACAATCGGCGCGGGCTGCGCGACATGCGCTGGAAATGTCGATGCGACCTGACTTTTCCGCAGGACTCGTCTGCGAAGAATACGATAAACAGGTTGGCAGGGAAACATCGGCAAGATGAGGCCCTGCTGCCTGCCGGCGGTCAGGGGTGAGCGCCGGCCGGCACGTGTGGTCGTCGACATGGTTGCGGAACGGCTCGACTGAGCGGCAGTGCCAAACGGGGATGCTTCCCTCGTGCCTTCTGGGGGCGCGGCCCTGCCTCTCAGCGAGCCGTTCCGCGTTCTCGGCACACTAACCCGAAGCGCAAGCGAGGAAAACGGCGAGCAGACGTCGCTCGCCGATCTCCCTCGCTTGCGCTTCGGGTTAGTGTGATCGCCCCGCTGCCGCGAGCTACGTCGCTTCATCTCGCGGAGCGAGATGGCTACATGGCGGCCGGCAGAATCTTGCCTGTCACTTCACCCAAGCCGACTCGATAGCCATCGCCCTGGCACCAGGCGGTGATCGTCAAGCGATCGCCGTCTTCAAGAAAGCGCCGGAGGGTGCCGTCGGGGAGCGCCAGCGGCTGGGTCCCGCCCCAGGTGCGCTCCAGCAGGCAGCCGCGCGACTCGGGCGTCTTGCCGCTGATCGTGCCGGTCGCCAACAGGTCGCCCGGCCGCAGGTTGCAGCCGCCCACGGTGTGATGGGCAATCTGCTGGCAGATGTTCCAGTAGAGATTGCGCGCGTTGCTGCAACAAATCGTGAAAGGCTCGGTCGATTTTGCGGTCGTGAGCGTCACTTCCAGCTCGATGTCGAACGTCCAATCGCCCGACGATCGCAGATAGGGCAGCGGCTGCGGGTCTTGCGTCGGGCCGGGAATGCGGAACGGCGCGAGCGCATCGAGCGGCACAACCCAGGGCGAAATGCTCGTGGCAAAGTTCTTGGCCAGAAACGGACCCAGCGGCACGTACTCCCATTTCTGAAGGTCGCGGGCGCTCCAGTCGTTCACCAGCACCACGCCAAAAACGTGCTCGCCCGCCCGCTCGCATGCGATCGACTCGCCCAGGTTGTTGCCCGTCCCGATGAAAAAGCCCAGTTCCAATTCGTAGTCCAGGGCGCGGGAGGGGCCGAACGAGGGCGATGCCGCCCCCTCGGGCATCGTCTGGCCGCGCGGGCGGACGACGTCGGTGCCGCTGACGACGACCGAGCTGGACCTTCCCTGATAGGCGACCGGCAGGTGCAGCCAGTTGGGGTTGAGCGCGTTCTGCGGCCCGCGGAGCATCGTGCCGACGTTCGTGGCGTGATCGCGCGAGGAATAGAAGTCGGTGTAGTCGCCGATCTGGACGGGCAGCAGCAGCTCCACGGCGTCGCGCCGCAGAAGCGCCGCCTCGCGCAGCGGGGCATCTCCCTGGAGCGTGGCCGTGTCGTGCCGCAGAAGCTCCGTCACCCGCGCCCGAACTTGCCGCCACGCGGCCGGCCCCAGCACCATGAACTCGTTCAGCGCCGGCCGGTTGAAGACGCGCTTGCCGGACTGCGCCGCGGCGGCCAAGAGGCCGCGCTCCTCGAGCACCGACAGATCGAGCACGAAGTCGCCGATGGCGACGCCGACGCGCGGCTCCTTTCCCGAGGCCGGCCGAAAGACGCCGTAGGGCAGGTTCTGCAGGGGAAAGTGCGAGTCGGCGGGAATTGGGAGCCAGCTTTGCAGCGGGGCGGAATGTGACGTCATGTCATACTCTTGTCCGAGTCGAGAACACAAGAAAGTCTGCGCCCCTACCTCCGCTCCCCGTAAATCAGCGTCATGATCTCCGACCGGCTGGAAAGGTGCGAGCGGAAAACGCCCCGCATCGCCGAGGTCACGCAGACGCTCCCCGGCTTGCGGATGCCGCGGACCGTCATGCAGGTGTGCGAGGCTTCGATGACGACCGCCACGCCCTTGGCCGCCAGCTCTTCCATCAGCAGGTCGGCGATCTGCTCGGTCATCCGCTCCTGGACCTGCGGCTTGCGGGAGACCGCCTCCACCACCCGCGCCAGCTTGCTCAGGCCCACGACGCGGCCATCGGGCAGGTAGCCGATGTGCGCCTTGCCCACGAACGGCATCAGGTGGTGCTCGCACATGCTGTTGAACGCGATATCGCGCACGAGCACGATCTCGTCGTATTTCTCCTTGAAGAACCTGCGCAGGTGCGGCCGCGGGTCGTCGTGCAGGCCGGAAAAAAGCTCGGCGTACATCTTGGCCACGCGGCGGGGGGTGTCGCGCAGCCCCTCGCGGTCGGGGTCCTCGCCGACGGCCGCCAGGATTTCGCGGACCGCGGCCTCGATCCGCTTCAGGTCCACGTGCGGATGCCCCTTGCCCGTCGGTTCGTGCTTGTCGGCAGCCATGAATGGTTTCCAGCCGCGGTGGGGTTCCCGTCGCGCCGTGTCAGCGGCGTCGCCAGCGCCGCCTCCAACTTTAACCGCTCGCCGGGCGAGGGAAAGGGGCGCAGGCGACACTAACCCGACGCGCCAGCGAGGGAAACCACGAACCCCGTTCGGCGGCGCGGAGCGGCCGCGCGTGACTCCGCCGTGGCCCTCCCTCGCTTGCGCTTCGGGTTGGTGTGCTGCGCTGGCGCTTCGGATTGGTGTAGAAATTGCATTTCCAGTCGCAATGAGTATCGTGGCGATACGGCGTTCTCGCCAAGGTGACCGATCGCTTCGAGAAGCCGAGCAGTAAACGCGCCTGCGCGCAGATTGCGGGGTGACGCGTGGCAACGGTCCGTGCCGCGGTGGTCGGGACCGGCTTCATCGGCCCGGTGCACGTCGAGGCCCTGCGCCGGGCGGGCGTGGAGGTCGTCGGCATCCTCGGCTCGACGCCGGAGAAATCGCGCCAGGCGGCCCGGCGGCTGGGCATCGCCACCGGCTATGAAAGCTACGCGGAGCTGCTGGCCGACGACCGCGTCGGCTCGGTCCATATCGCCTCGCCCAACCGGTTTCACTTCGAGCAGGCCGCCGCCGCCCTGCGCGCCGGGCTCAACGTGATGTGCGAAAAGCCGCTGGCCATGAATGCGCAGGAGTCGGCCGAGCTGGTGAAGATCGCGGCCCGCGCGGGCGTGGCGTCGGGCGTCTGCTACAACGTGCGCTATTACCCGCTCTGCCGCGAGGCGGCGCAAACCGTCCGCGCCGGCACGCTGGGCCGCCCGCTCTGCGTCTTCGGGTCCTACGTCCAGGACTGGCTGCTCCGTCAATCGGACTTCAACTGGCGCGTGCTGGCCGAGGACGGCGGCGAATTGCGGGCCGTGGCCGACATCGGCACGCACTGGCTGGACCTCGTTCAGCACATCCTGGGGCAGGAGGTGATCGCCGTCTGCGCCGACCTGCATACGGTCCATCCGCACCGCCGCCGGCCGGCGGGAGGCGCGCGGACGTTTAGCGGGCCGGACGCGCCCAAGGGCGCGACGCAGAGCGTGCCGATCACAACCGAGGACTACGGCACGGTCATGCTGCGCTTCACCGGCGAAATGTCCGGCTGCCTCTTCGTCTCGCAGGTCACGGCCGGGCGAAAAAACTGCCTGCGCTTCGAGATCGCCGGATCGAATTCCGCCCTGGCCTGGGACAGCGAGCGCCCCAACGAGCTTTGGACCGGCCGCCGCGACGGGCCCAACGAAATCCTGCTGCGCGACCCCGCCCTGATGAGCGAAGCCGCGGCCGCCATCGCCGACTATCCCGGCGGGCACAACGAGGGTTTTCCGGACACCTTCAAGCAGCTCTTCCGCGAGTTCTACGCCTACATCGAGCGGGGCGATTTTTCGGCCCCGCCGCCCTTCCCGACCTTCGCCGACGGGCACCACGAGATTGCGCTCTGCCGGGCGATCCTCCGCAGCCACCGAGAGAGGAGGTGGGTGGAGGTTGAGACGTAGATCAGGAGGCAGGGAACAGGAAGCAGGAGACAGAAAACAGAAGACGCTTGGCGGTGGTGCGTCACTGAAAGTAGCGGACGGCGTTCTGAAACACGGCCAGACCGTCGCCCGCCTCCGGCTGCTCCTTGCGGCGGGTCCACTCGGGGTGTTGCGTGGGGTCGATGTGCCGCTCCGGGTGGGGCATCAGGCCGCAGACGCGGCCCGTCGCGTCGCAGACGCCGGCCACGTCGAGCTGCGAGCCGTTGGGATTGTCGGGGTATGGCACGAACGTGCCTGGGGTCTCGCGGAGCGAGGTCTGCTCGCCCGCTAACCCCCCCTGCCCCCCCTTCGTAAGGGGGGGAGAAGCCGTCGCTGGACGCTCGCTCCGCGAGACCCCAGCCACGTCCCACGGCGCGTACCGCAGCGGAAGCTGACCTGCCGCTTCAAGCTGCACGAGCGTGGCCTCGTCGCGGGTCACAAATCGCCCCTCGCCGTGGGCCACCGGCATCACCATCGTCTCAATGCCCTGAAAGAAAACGCACGGCGACGGCGCCGTCTTGAGCCTGATCCAGCGGTCCTCGAATTTGCCCGAGGCATTCCAGGCCAGCGTGGCGGCGGGCGCGCCGTCTGGCGCGTCCGGCAGCAGCACGCCCGAGCGGACGAGCGCCTGAAACCCGTTGCAAATGCCCAGGATCAGCTTGCCGGCGTCCTTGAACTCGCGGATGAAGTCGCGGAGGTGGTGCTGCATTTGGGCGGCCAGGATGCGGCCGGCGGCGATGTCGTCGCCGTAGCAAAAGCCGCCGGGAATGCAGAGGACCTGAAACTCCGCCAGCAGGCGGGGATTTTCCAAGAGGCGGTTGACGTGCACCCGCTCGGCCTTGCCCCCGGCCCGCTCAAAGGCAAACGCCGTCTCGACGTCGCAATTCGTGCCGGGGGCACGCAGGATGAGGACGCGGGGAGGCATGCGGGAATGCGGAAAGCGGATTTCGGATGCGGAATGGCGTGGCGCTTTGTAGTGTTTCGGACAGCCTAGTTTTGTCAAGCGGCCCCGCCGGCAGCCCTCCGCCGCTTCGACCTTCCCACCCGCCACGAAAGCGTCGGTTTTCCAGAAGAATCCGCCCTCCGGCCGCGAGATTTCAGCGAGGACTGTGAATTGCCGCTGCGGCGATGTTATAATCCAGGCTTGTGGGCCAGGGGAAAATCGCGTCGCCGAAGGGCGGCCGGAAAGACCGAAATTGGGGAGAAGCAAGTGCCCTCGCTGATGACGCAAAAGAACGGCGACGTGCTGGTGGCCTATTTCACCGACGCCAAGATCCTGGACGAGGCCAAAATCCAGCAGCTCAGCGAGGAGCTGACGGAAGTGACGGACCGCGTCGAGCAGGGGAAGCTGCTCCTCAACTTCAACGACGTGAAATTCATGTCCAGCTCCGTCCTGGGCCGGCTCGTGCACCTCAACAAGAAGTGCAAAGAGTTCAAGATCGACCTCAAGATGTGCAACATCTCGCCGGAGATCATGGAGGTCTTCAAGATCACCAAGCTCAACAAGGTGTTCGACATCCACTCCGACGAGCCGACGGCGCTGACGGCGTTCCACAAACGCGGGTGGTTCGGCTAAGCCCGCCGCCGCATTGTTGGAGTCCCGCCTTTAGGCGGAAAGCCCGGCTAAAGCCGGTACTCCAACAGATTACGTCCGCACCAGCCCCGGCGTCACGTCCAGGTCCAGCTCCTCGTAAAGCCCGGCGCGGATGCGCTCGATGGCGATCGCGCCCATCACCGCGTTGTCCGTGCAGAGCCGCAAGGGCGCGATCGACAGCCGGAATTTCGCTTTTTCCGCCGCGGCCGCAAGCGCCTCGCGCAGGGCCGCGTTGGCCGCCACGCCGCCCCCCACGCACAGCGTTTCGGCCGCCGTCTGCCGCATGGCGGCCAGCGACTTGTCGACGAGCACGTCGACCACGGCCGCCTGAAAGCTCGCCGCCACGTCGGCGATTTCCTGCGCCGAAAGCTGGCCGTCCGGCCGCTTCGCGCGCAGCCGCTCCACGTGATACCGCACCGAGGTCTTCAGTCCGCTGAAGCTGAAATCGAGCCGCTCGTCCTGCCCCAGGAACGCGCGCGGAAAGCGGGCCGCCTTCGCGTTGCCGCCGGCCGCGGCCTTTTGAATCGCCGGCCCGCCGGGATAGGGCAGGCCCAAAAGGCTCGCCACTTTGTCGAACGCCTCGCCCGCCGCATCGTCGATCGTGCTGCCCAGCAGAGTGAAATCCAGCGGCCCGGCGCAGTGATAAAGCGACGTGTGCCCGCCGCTGACGATCAGGGCCACGCACGGAAAAACGCCCGGCCCGTCGGCGAGCCGGCAGGCGTAGACGTGGGCCTGCAAGTGATTGACGGCAACCAGCGGAATATCGAGGGCCACGCAGAGCGTCTTGGCCGCCGTCAGGCCCACGAGCAACGACCCGGCGAGTCCCGGCTGCGTGGCCACGGCGACCGCGCCCAGGTCCGCCAGTGTGATTCCCGCCCGCCGAAGCGTCTCGTCGATAACCGGCAAGATGCGTTCGACGTGCGCCCGCGAGGCGATCTCCGGCACGATGCCGCCGAACCGCTGGTGCAGATCATGCTGCGAGGCGACGACGGCGCCTTTGACCTCAAGTTGGTCGCTGACGACGGCCGCGGCCGTCTCGTCGCAGGTGGTTTCGAGGATGAGGACGATCATCACGGCCAGTTGCGCAGCAGCACAATTTGCGGGAAATCCCCGTGGACGACGTTGTACAGCGGTCCGTCCGCGGTCACGCCCTGCAACCCCAGCGTCTGCGCCAGCGCGACGAACAGGGCATCATAGACAGCGCGGTCGTATCGCACGGCAATGTCAAAGGCCGAAGCCATCACCCGGGAGGCAGGCTGGACATGAAGCGGGCTGGAGAGAAGCTCGACGAGGAAAGCATTCGCTTCGGCCGTCGTAATCAGCCGCTGACGGTGGCGGTTCCAGATTGCGTTCGCCACTTCGGGGAAAACGAGATCGAGGACGATCAACCGCTCGCCCGCCGCAGTCACGTCCGCCATGAAGCTTTGGGCCTTGGCGGAGTCTGCCTCCGGCAGAATCGATTTCGCGACGACGCTGCTGTCAACGACGACGCTCATCGCCGGCGATCCGCGGCAATGTCAGGCGCGCTGTCCGGGAGGAATCCCTGCCGCTCGATAATGGGCGCCTGCAACCGGCGCACTTCTTCCAGCCATTCCCTGGCGCGCTCCGTGCTCGCTGCCTCAAAGCTCAAAACGACGCGTTGGTCCTCGGGCAGATCGACAGGCTCAAGCGGTTCAAAGACCCCGTGGCGAAAGATGGCCTCAACGTGAGTCATGCGGATACCCTCTAGCTTCCAGTATACGCTTTCACCGCCGACCAATACAGGGAATTGCGAGAGGTCTCGACCACCCCCGTTCTATCCGGGGCGGAGCGACGACGATCGTGCGGCGACGGAGTGCCCCGCGCGATCGACCGCATGAATGCGGTCACTACAAACTACGCCAGCATCTCGCTGATCGCGCTCCGCGCCGGGTCGGCGATCGGCATCTGCCGGCCGCCGATGTCGAAGTTGCCCGTCGGGTCCATGCCCAGGGCCTTCACGTAGGTGTGGAACAGGTGCCCGTGGTCCACTTCGCGGTCGGCCACCTTCGTGCCGTTCTCGTTCGTCTTGCCGATCACGGCGCCATGTTGCAGGCCGCAGCCGGCCAGGGCCACGCTCCAGGCGTGCCCCCAGTGGTCGCGCCCGTAGTTCTGGTTGATCCGCGGCGTGCGGCCGAACTCCGACATGACCACCACCAGCGTGTGGTCGAGGAGCCCGCGGGCGGCCAGGTCGTCGAGCAGGTTGGCGAACGTGCGGTCGAACTCGCCGAGCTGCTCGATGTGGAAGTCGAAGTTCTCGAAGTGCGTGTCGTAGTTGGAGTGCGAGACCTGCACGAACGTGGCCCCGTGCTCGATCAGCCGCCGGGCCATCAGGCAGTGCCGGCCGAAATCGTGCGTGCCGTAGCGGTCCAGTTCCGCCTGCGGCTCCTTGGAGACGTCGAACACCTCGCGCTGCTCCATCAGCCGCGCGGCCTGCTCATAGGACTGCATGTAGGCCTCGGTCTCGGCCGTGCGGCGCTTGCCGGCGAAGCGGTCGTTCGCCCCCCGGCGGAAGTCGTTGCGGTGCGAGTCGCCCTCGGCGCTCAACCCCTGCGGGCGGTCCGAATTCTGCGGCGCGGCCCCGCCGCCCAGCGACACGCTCCCGTACTTCGCGCCGAGGTAGGCCGCGTCCTTCCGCGTCACGCTGCTGCCGCTGGGCGCGATGCGAATGAAGCCGGGCAGCGGATTGATGTCGTCGGTCAAGAGGCGCGCCGAGACGGCGCCCAGGTGCGGGTATTCCGAGCCGGGGATCGGCCGCCGCCCGGTCTGCATGCAGACCGCCCCCTTGCCGTGGTCGTCTTCCTTCGTGTTCACGCTCCGCACCAGGGCCATGCGGTGCATCTGCTTGGCCGTGTGCGGCAACAGCTCGCTGATGTGGACGCCGGTGACGGAGGTGGGGATGGCGCGGAACGGCCCGCCCGTGTCGGTCAGCGGCTTGGGGTCCCAGCTCTCAAGCTGGCTCAGGCCGCCGGCCATGAAAATGCACAGGACGTGCTTTTGCTGTTTGGCCATCTCGGCCGCGACCGCCGGCTGCACGAGCGCGCCGAGCGTGGACGACGCGGCCACGCCGAGGGCCCCCATCCCCAGGCCGCCCAGGAAAGCGCGGCGGGCGATGGCGTGTTCCGGCGTGTTGCAGGCGTAGGTGCACTTCATGGCGGGGTCTCCTAAGCGAAAGACAGCGTCTGCGTGTCTCTTGAACGGTCGCGAGGTCACTTGTCTCTTTGTGTTTTCACGACGACGACGGCAATTGCGGTGACGACAACGGCGGCCAAAATGCCAAGGCCGATGATGACGTAGGTCATTGACCAATCGACGAATGCTTCGTGCGGAGTCATCGTGTCTCGTTCACGTCGTTCAATGATTGAACCGGAACTCCGTCGACGCCACTCTACAATCGTCGAACCGACCGATGCGATCCAACTCACTCCGGTTTGCCGGCCTTCATTGCTTCGTGGAGCGCCTGGCAGGCCTTGTAGTCGAACTTCGTGTAGTACGCATAGTCCTTCCCCGACCGCACCCAAACACCGCCGGTGTTCGTCGGGAAGCTGATGACCATCGCGTCGACCTTCACCTTCTGCGAGCCACGGACCGTCACTTCCCGGGGGCTGGGGAACTTGACGTACAAATGGCACTGACGAAAGACGCCTTCAAAATCCTCGCCCGTCGAAGGACACGAGGAACTGCAGCTCGCCAGCACCGCGGCGGCTGCGGCGCCGACCTGCTCGCGATCCTGCTCCTCGAATTTCAAGTGGGTGACGAGCAGCGCGCGCACATCGGGGACGTCGGCCGGATCGGCCGATACGGCGGCCAGCAGCAGTAGAGACAGTGCCATGTTCATCGTCCAATCCGCTCCTTGCCTCAAAGGGCAGTCCGCAGCCGCTCCCGCGTGATGAGATTCGTCTCGCGGAGCGAGACGCCTACCTCGTCAGTGATTGAACCGAAACTCCGTCGACGCCACAAGCGCCCAGGCAATTTCCTGAGCGCCCGTGTTGCGGTCGGGCGCACGCCGCAACAGGTACTCGACGGCCTCGAAACGCTCGTCCTCCGTCGGCGGCCGCGACAGAATCGACAAATACAATTCGTCGGCCGCGGCCCGCAGGTCGCCGATCCCCTGCACGCGCCCGGCCAGGTTCGTCAGCCAGCCGCGAACTACCGGGCCGTTCGACAGGAACAGCGCCTGGTGGACCGTGGCCTGAAAATCCTGCTCCGCCTCGCCTTCCGCACCGCCATAGAGCGGCACAAAGGCGTTCACGTTGCCCTGCAACTGCGCGTAGACGGCCTGCTCGATCATTTCCGCCCGCTGCTTCTGCCGCCTCTCGTCCATCGAGAACATGTCGACCAGGCGGCGGTCGTTCACGAAGCGGGCCGACTGCGCGCTGCGCTGCGCTTCGACCAGCCCGGAGACCTCCATCAGGCTCCAGGTAAGCTGCTCGGAGGAGAGCGGCTTGAGCGCGGCCACGGAAAAAAGCTGCGGCGCAGCTTGCTCGGGCGTCATCCCGGCGGGAATCTCGCTTCCGCGCTGGTACGTCTCCGACAGCGCCAGCTCGCGCAAGAACGACGCCACGTCGTATTTCATGGCCACGAACTCGCGGGCCAGGTCGTCGAGCAACTCCGGGTGCGAGGGTGGGTTGCCCTCGTGGTGCCATTCGACCGGGTGTACGAGTCCCCGGCCCATCATCGTCGCCCACAAGCGGTTGGCGATGTTCTTGTTGAACATCGTGTTCTGCCCGGCGGCGGCCAGGCGCGCAAGCTGCTCGCGGCGGCTGTACTTGGGAATGGGCCGCACGCTGTTGTTCTGCGCCGGCTTGACAAAGTACTCGTCGCCCTTGGCCAGCGCCGGCTCGCCCTCGAGCGGCGCGTCGTTGGGCAGGCGCGGCTTGAAGTCCTTCTGATCGACCGACGCATCGAACACCGACTTGAACGCCACTTCGCCTTCGGCCTTCTCGGCGAAGACGACGAGCTTCTTGGCTGGGTCGTTGAAGACGAAGCTGCGGTTCAGGAACGCGTACAGGCCGTAGTAGTGCGTCTGGTGATAGGAATCGACGAGCGGGTGGTCGTGGCACTGGCAGCACTGCGTGTCCATGCCGAAGAAGAGCCGCGACACGTCGCGCGTGAGCACGTTCACGTCGCCGCGCTCCAGGTAAAACCTTCCTGCCGGCCGATTCACGACGCCGTCCGACGCCAGAATCTCGCCCGCCAGCTCGTTGTACGGCTTGCGCCTGGCGAACGACGACCGCAGGTATTCCAGCCACTCGGCGTAAGGCACGCTGTTGCCGTCCCGCCGCTCGTTGAGCATCACGTCGAAGACGTACATCATCCGCCGGGCGAAATCCGGGCTGTCAATCAGGCGGTCGATGAGCTTGGCGCGCTTGTCGGGCGAGGCGTCTGCCAGGAAGGACTTGGTCTCGGCCACCGGCGGAACGCGCCCGGCCAGGTCGAGCCACACGCGGCGGACGAACTCGGCGTCCGAGCAGCGCGGGGCGACGACGGGGGCCTTGGCGGCGATGGCCTGGTCGATGCGGACGTGCAGCGGCTCGGCGGCCCCGGCCAAACGCAGCATTGTTGTCAGGCTGGTCAGGATCAGGGCCGCGAGAATAATGGAGCGCCGCACTTTTGGGCGGGCCAACGTCATCGGGCGCACAGCGGTAGGTGGGCAAACCGGCGGCATGGCGGTCCTTCCGGCGCCTGGGGGTGGGGTGGGACGCTCGCCGAACTCACTTGCCGGTTCCTTGGCGCCGAACCCCTCCATCCTATCGACGAGCGCTTATATTTGTATCGGTGGCAGGCCCCGTCGTCAACACAAATCCCACCGCAACGTAGACTTCCGTATGCAAGCCGTCATCACTGCCGTCGGGCCGGACAACCGCGGCCTGGCCGATCCGATCATCCATTTCGTGACCGGCCGGGGGGCGAACATCGCCGAAATCCAGATGTACGACCATGACGAAGAGTGCCTCTTCGCCATGCTCCTGCGGATTGAACTGGCGGCCGAGCACCTGCCCGCGGTCCGCGATGCCATGCGCGACATCGGCCGCACGAAGAAGCTCTCGATCCGCGTTTGGTCGCCCGAAGAGCGAGCCAATTGCCCGCGGCTGGCCATCTGCACGACGCTCCGCCCCGAGCCGCCATTGGCCCTCTTGCGGGCGATTCGCGACGGCCAGGTGCGCGCCGAAGCGGCTGCGATGATCGGCAATCGGCCGGCCTGCCGCTCGATCGCCGAACAGTTCGGCGTCGCCTGGCACGACATCGGCGACACGGACGGCATTCCCGACGAAGCGCGCCTCGTCGCCATTTGCGACGAGCAGCAGATCGACTACATCGTGCTGGCCCGTTACATGCGGATTCTGCCCGCGGCAAGCTGCTGGAAATACGCCGGCGGGCGGATCATCAACCTGCACCACGGACTCTTGCCCAGCTTTCCCGGCATGCGGCCCTACCACGACGCGTATTCAGCGCGGATGTTGACCTACGGGGCGACCTGCCACTTCATCGTGCCCGACCTGGACGCGGGCAACCAGATCATCTACCAGTCGACGTTCACGGTTCCGCCGGGCACGAAGCTGGACGAGGTGATGCGGCTGGGCCAGGAGGACAACGAGCCGCGGTGCCTGGTCGAGGGCGTGCGGCGCGTGGTGAGCCGCGAAGTGCAGTTGCACTTTCACCGGGTGGTGGCCCGGCCACACTAACCCGAAGCGCCAGCGAGGGAGATCGGCGTGAACGGGTTCGCCATGCGGAGGCTGGTGCGCCTATTTTCTTCGCTGGCGCGTCGGGTTGGTGTGTCACTTCCCCAGCTCAAACAGCAGCACGTCGTCCAGCAGCAACTCACCGCCAGCCGGCAGCACGAAATGGATTTCGTCCACGGACTCGAGCGCCTTCGCCGCGCCACCCGCTTCTCCGAGACGCAAAAGCGCGTCCGTAAAATCCACCGTCGCCTCCGACCATTTGCCCTGCGCAAGGTCCTTCAATTCGATCGCCGGACCCTCGCCGGCCTTCGTGCTAAAAAGCCGTACTTTCATCGACCCGGCACCGGAAAGCAGGTAGCGGAACGATAGCTCCGTTCGCTGGCCCAGCAGCCGCTCGCCGCGAAGGTTAAGCCGGATCGCCGGGCCGCCCAGGTCGCCGTTTTGCACAGAACGCGCCGCGTCCCAGAAGTGGCCCTTGTGGTCCAGGATCTCAAACGTGCCCGGCCATTCCTTCCCCTGCACGCCCGTGTCGAACCAACCGGTAAACAGAACACGCTTCGGGAACGGGCGCTTCTCACGGGCCGAGGAGTTCTCCCTCGCTTGCGCGTCGGGTTGGTGTGCGTCGAAGAGCACAATGTCGTCAATCAAAAGTTCCGCCCGCGGGTCGGCGTAGAACTGAATGTCGTCGATCCGCTCGTCCTCGGAAAGCGGCCCGCCCGTGCCGTCGTGCTTGCGGACTTTCGTCATGTCGACGGTCAGGTCGAGCCACTTCTCCTGGGCAAGGTCCGTGAGCGTCAAATGCCGGTGGTAGCCGTTCGTGAGGCTGTAGATTTGCACGCGGAGCGTGCTTGTGCCCTTGAGCCACAAGCGGAACGCGAGGCGCGGGTTCTTGCCCATCGGCGGGCCGGGGACGGGATTGAAGATGACGGCCGTGTACATCGTTTTCAGGTCGCCCTGCTTGTCGTCGAAGTCCTGCGTCAAGACGCCGCGGCAGGCTCGCTTCCCGCCCGGCACGTTCTTCTCCTCCAGCCGCCCGGCCAGCCACCAACGCTTTTCGATGTCCGTCTCGTAGTCCTCGAAAACGTGAACGCGGTTCGGAAAACCCCCGCGCTCGACGGGCACCGACCGGTTCGCCGGCTCGCGCGGGAGCACCGGCTGGCCGGCGGGGAGGGGGACCTTTTCGTCGGCAGGGGCTCGAAAGGCTGCGCTCAACATGACGAGAGCGGCGAGAGCGACCGTCGTTGCACGGCGCATGGATTTGCTCCTGCGGTTGGCGCCCCCCGGACCGCCTGAAGGCGGTACTCCAACATTAGAACAAATGAAGCTGCCCGCTGCTCGTCCGCGGGCGGCGAAAGGCCGACGTGTCCGGCTCAGGCAGCTTGCGGTCCAGGCCGTGCTTCCGCGCGAAGACCTTGAACGTCCTGGCGATCTGGTCGGCGATCTCGCCTTTGCCGCGCATCCGGCTGCCGAAGTTTGCGTCGTTGAGCTTCCCCTCGCGCGTGGAGCGAATGCGCGATTCGACCCGCTCCTTCCGCTCCGGCTGCGTGCGGGCGAGCCAATCGAGAAAGACGGGCCGCACGTTGAGCGGCAGCCGCAACAGGATATACGCCGCCGACCGGGCGCCGGCGTTTTTGGCCGCCTCGAGAATCTGCGGGATTTCGCTGTCGTTGAGGCCGGGGATGACCGGCGCGACCATCGCCATCGCGGGCACGCCCGCCGCCGCGAGCTTTTCGATGGCCCCCAATCGCGCGGCCGGGCTGCTCGTCCGCGGCTCCATCACGCGGGCCAACGACTGATCGAGCGACGTGATGCTCAGGGCCACGCTGATTACGCGCAGCTTCGCCATTTCGGACAAGAGATCGAGGTCGCGCGTCACGAGCGCGTTTTTCGTGACGATGCTGATCGGCTGCCGCGCCTCCAGGGCCACTTCGAGGCATTGCCGAGTCAGCCGGAAGTGCCGCTCGGCCGGCTGGTAGCAATCCGTCACTCCCGAAAACGTGATCACGTCCGGCTGCCACGACTCGCGGGCCAGAAAATCGCGAAACAGCTCCGGGGCCTTTTCCTTGACGAAGACCTTCGTCTCGAAGTCGATGCCGGCGTTGAGCCCGAAATACTCGTGCGTGGGCCGGGCGTAGCAATACGAGCAGCCGTGCGCGCAGCCGCGGTAGGGGTTCAGGCTGTAGCGGAAGCCGACGTCCGGGCTGTTGTTCTCCGTGACGACCGACTGCGAGTCGTCGGGGTAGTACTCGGTGCGGACTTTTTGCAGCGACCGGGCGAATTCGTCGTCGCCGTCGAAATGCTCAAAGTCGTCCTCGACGTGGATCGGGACGAAGCGATTGGGCGGCTTGAGCGGCGAGCCGCGACCGGCAACGGCGGAGATTCGCGCGTCTGGCATGCTCTCGCCCGTGACGAAGTCAATGCTGCTTTTCAAGCAGGACGATCGGCGGTTCTTCAAGGGTCTAGCCAAAGTGAAGCCAAGTAGCAGTAGCCGCCTGGGTAATCGTCGAGGCTGATGCGTTCCCTGTCTGGGTCCACCAGACGCGGCTTCACTTCGCGCTTCCAGAAATCAAAGCAATCCTCGCGCGGAATCCACCGCAGTCGGCCACGACGAATCTCAGCGTCCCGCTCCTGAGCATGTCGGCAATCTCTTTTTTGCCCAGCGCGCGCTGATTCGTGGCACCGATCGGTCCGCCGGAGTTCCAAAGTTCCGAGAGCGGCAAGGAAACGACGATTCGATCCGCGGCTTTCATGAGGGCCACGTGGAAGTTGTCGATCCGACAAAGTATAGTATACACGCGTCCATATTCGAGAGGAATACCTGTAGCGGGCATTCCCGACTACTCTCCGATCGATTGCAGAATCGCTTGGTAGTCGGCGATGCCGAAGCCACGGGCAATCATCCGATCGAAGATGGGCTTGGCACGGCGCACCCGCCCGCGGCGTTTTGCATCACGGATGACGCCGACCGCCGTGACCCACGGGATGGTGCGTCGCGTGCATTCATTCCGCGCCGCGCGGTCGTCCACAATCAGGAATTCGGCTTGCTGTTCGAGGCAAAGCGCGATCGCCTCGCCCTCGCCGGTGTCGCGGAATCGAGGTGGAATCTGCCGGGCATCGCGCACTGCGACCACGCGTATCCATCCCTCACGAACCGCCGTCGCCACGGCGCGCGATCCGGCTCGACCGCGACCCTGAACCACAACGTCTTCGAAGACTTTCGGCGGTATGAGAACCTCCCGATACAGCGCCCGCAGCAGGCGAAGCCGTCCCGCCTTGGCAAGCCCGATGAGCGGGCTCGAATTGCTGACGACGATCATGTCGCTCGACGCCGCCCACGGGAACGCCCCGACCTGGCCAGAGCACGACCTTCATCCGCCCATTCATCTGCCGCGTATCGAACCACCGGGACACGCCGACGCGCCATCAGGTCGAGCAGCTCATATCGGGTAACGCCTAGGGCCTTCGCGGCCTGAGACTGCGACAGCCGGCCTTCGTCCAGGAGCCGCAGCACGACCAGTTCCTGCGCTTCGGTCGGCGTCAGGTGGAGCGAATCGGGCAACGCCAATGAAACTGAAATGGACTTTAGCGCCATGGCAAACACTCGCGTTGTGGCTTCTCTAACCCTACGTGACAAATGGGCCGGCTGCAAGGAAATCACCGAAACTACGCCTTACCGCTTCTCCACCGCCACATACTTCCTCGGCCCCGGACCTGTGTACCGCGCCCGCGGACGAATGATCCGGTTGTTGTCAAGCTGCTCGATCACGTGCGCGCTCCAGCCCGTCACCCGCGACAAGACAAACAGCGGCGTGTACAGCGAAACCGGATCGGGACCAAGCGATTGGGCGGCTTGAGCGGCGAGCCGCGACCGGCGATTGATGAGAGAGCGTCCAGCGAAGGCGTGGGGAGGCGTCTCGCCTGCCGTTCTTTGCGTACCCTGTGCGCGCAGAAAACCCAGAAAACCCGCCGGTCTGGACTGCCGGCGGGCCCTCTGGGAATGGGGATGGTGAAGTGGAGGCGATGGGATTCGAACCCACGACCTTCGCATTGCGAACGCGACGCTCTCCCAATTGAGCTACGCCCCCTTGCGTGGTGCGATCTATCCTAGGGTTGAAGGCGGAAGTTGTCAAAACCGAGATTCGTGGGTGTTAGGACCCAATAGAAATGTCCCCATCTTCGGCGCATTAGAAATGTCCCCTTGGATTAAGTAAGCACCACTGCCTTAGACCGCCCGCCCGCCTTGCTCAGC
>JACOUI010000067.1 GCA_016177915.1 Planctomycetia bacterium | reverse complement strand
GGGCGCTGCCGGGACATTCTTTCAGGAGCTTCGTGAGCGCCCTACGCATACCCCGCAGGTCGCGGATCTTTGCATCGATGTCCGCGACCTTCCGCTCCGCGAGAAGCACCACGTCGCCACAGGTGGCCCGAGCCACTTCTCGCAGGGCAAGGAGTTCTTTGACCTCTTTGAGCGAGAAGCCGAGCTGCTTGGCACGCTGGATGAAGAGAACCAAATTGACGGCTTCCTGCGGGTAGTCCCGGTAGCCGGAAGCCCGGCGCGGTGGCACCGGCAGCAGCCCCTTCCGTTCGTAGAAACGAAGCGTTTCCACGTTCACGCCGGCGCAGTCAGCTAACTCTCCGCTTCGCAAGGTTGTGGTCGCCGCCATCGGAGCCTCCTTCTAAACGCCATTATCCACCCAGTACCATAGTACGGAGTCAAGACCGCGGACCGAAATCGCAAGTGCCGGTCTAGAAGCACAAAGGCGCGATAGTGCCGCGCCGCAGGGCTGCTGAGCAGGACCACAGAGGACGCGCGTCGCCGATCACGCTGACCGCTTGTGGAGCTCGATAATGATGAACTCGCCGGCTTTCCTCTTCAACTTCCCCTCCACGGCGTCGCCCGGCTGAAGACCTTCCAGCAGCGCGGCATCTTGGACGGAGAATTCCATCACCATGCCCTTCATCAGGCCCGGAATATCTTCGTGGTCGAGCGTCACCGTCTTGTCGCCGGGTTCCACGGACACGACCTTGCCCTTGATGTCATAAGGCAGGTCGGATTCCGAGAGATCGTCCGGCGTGCCTTGGCAGCCGGCCCAAAGCGCCAGCGCCACCAGCGCCGCGGCCGAACGTGAACGAAGCTTGTTCAAGGGCATGTCCGGCGGCTCGATTGTTTCTGCGACGAGATGCTGCTCTCCTGCCGACCGAGAACGTGCCCGGTGGAGCAGCTCAATGACAGCATGCGCTCTTACCGGCCACCTTCTTGGGAGAAGGGGGAACGTCGTTCGCCGGGTTGAGATTGAAAAAGCCGTGCGGCTTCAGCAAGAAGCCGACGTACGCCGTGGGCATCACCGGGTAATCCTCGGGCCGCGGAATGTGCGTGTGCCCCATCGTGTACCACAGCACGACATCGGTGGCTTCGATCGGGCGGTCACGTGCGGTCCAACGCATCAGCCCGTCGCCGCCGGCACTCTGGTTCGGAAAATCGCCGGCGCCGTACTTTTCGTCGTCCGCATGCGGGGTGACCCAGACATGGTAGTTCACAAACCCGGCGCGCTTCCGCCACCAGGCATTGGGCGAGCCCATGGGAAATGAATCGTCGCCGGGGACGAGCCTGTAGCCGACTGGCTCGCCCACGGCGTTGAGAATTGCCGGATTCACGATCTTCCAGCTCCGCGCCGTTTGCAGATTGAGGTGCGCGCGGGCCTGCTTCTCCGTTTTGATCGTCGTGGCGCGGGCCTGGAACGCGTTCTCAAACGGATTGGCCTCCCCCAGCTCGTCCGGAATCACATCCACTTGCTGGACGGAATTGGCGACGCCGTCAAGGTCGAAGTCCAGCCGCACGTTGAAAAAGTGCTGGTGATTCGGCGCATAGACTTGCGGCGCTACCAGGGCGCCGTACTTTGGGCGCTCGTCAGGCTGCGACGCCCCGAGGGACAGGACGCCGGTCAGCTTGACCTCAAACTGGACGCTTCCATCCTGGTAGAGATACCAGAAGAAGCCATACTCGTAATTCTCGACGGTCGAAATCGAGGAAATCACGAGCCGCCGTGAGCGGCGCACCTCGGGCGAGTTCAGCCGGCGGTCCGTGTGTTTCCACAGGATGCCGTAGTCCTCCTCGTGCATGCAAATGGCGTTCTTGATGACCAGCGGTTCGCCTCGGCTGGTGACCAGGTTGGCGTCGAAGTAGCGGATCAGCCCGAGGCAATCGCAGCCCAGTTCCAGGCTGTTGGCGCACATGCCCATGCCGTATTCCCCCACGTCGAACGCGTTCTTGCGTCGCTGCGTGGGACCGGGATCGCCGTAGGGCACGACCATCTCCGTGAGGGATGCGCGGTACAGAATGGGGCGGTTTCGGCCCTCGTCGCGGTAGCGAAGATGGTGCAGCGTGAGGCCTTCACGGGCATTAAAGCCAACGACGAAGCTCCAGTTTTGCCAGCGCACCTGATGACCGTCGACCTCAAAGGTGGGCCCTGCGGGCTGCGCGATTTCGAGGGGCTTGATGTCGCGGCGGAGATTGGTCACGCGATCGGCCGCGTAATTACACTCCCCAGGAGGCAAGGGCCAACGGCCGTATTCCTCCACGCGGATGACCTGCATGGTGTTGAGATCGACCACGGGCCGCAGCCCTTCGATAGGCCGGGCGTAACCGTTGTCGGTGGGATCGCGCCGCAGAAAGCAAAGCGGTCGGGCCAACCGCCTGGTGCGGTCTTCTGCGGAGCCGTAGTTGCCGGCGCTCCAGATATCGACCATCACCAGCCGCGTGTCGTCGATGCCGTAGTGGCGCTTGAGCGCGGCCTTGAATTCGTCGCTGGCCAACACGGCTTGCTCGCACTCGATCTGCTCGTCGATGGTCATCGTCGGCTGCACGTCCGGGATCTGCTTCCAGGACAGCACCTGGGATGCCGCCAGCGAGATCACGGCCTCGTAGCAGGTGCTCGTGGCGTTATCGAAAAGCACGGCGAAAGCCTCACGCGGGATCGCCTCCTGGCCGGTAAATGCGTGAACGCGCTCCTTGCGCGGCTCCTTCAGGCTGACCGACACGAAACGAGTGGTCGGCGTGACCTTGCCGCGCGCTCTGAGCAGTTGGACTGCCTGCTGGACTTCTTCAGCGCTGAGCGGGTCGAGGGGGTGACGAATAGGTCCGGCCATGACTGATTCACCTCGGGAAAAACGCGCGGGGACGGCCGACGAATCGGGAGGCGCCGGCCGCCTCGGTTGCCGCGCACCGCGCTGAACAGCCCGACGCGCCATCGGCTGCGCAGTTTTTACAGCGCCCTATCGCCTGTGTCCAGAAGCGAGCAATCGCCAGAACTCGCGTGCCGACTGAGCTCGTTTGCTTTCTGCCGGGCGCCTTCCCTAACGAACCACTTTGCCACCGTCCCCGGCGCCTTCCAGTGCTTTGAGGGTAGTCGGCTTGCCTGCCATTGGCGGAGCCCGTGTCCGCAACTGCCGTCGTTGAAAGACAGGCGGGACGCCTACCCCACGGTCACGTTTCCCTCCGCACCGACACCTGCAGCGCCGCCAGCATCTTCGTCAGCGCCTGCTCCTTTTGCCCGATGAAGAGCACGTTCTCCAGCACGATCGGCCGCGCCGAGCCTTGCGCCGTCAGGATCAGCCGGCCCGACCGCAACAGCACGTACTCGAAGATGTCGGTGATCTCCTTCTCGACGCGGATGTTCTGCGCCGGAAACCGCTCCAGGTTGCTCAGGAAGCCGTGATGGTGCAAAAGCTCGTTGGGGCGGACCTCCCAGTAGTCGAACTGCACGCTCACCAGCACGATCAGGTAGATCACCCCCAGGATGCCGGCGATCAGGTAAAAGAACTGCGCGTTGGCGACCGGCCGCAGCGAGCCTAAGACGCCAAGGAACGAGGGCAGCAGGTTGGGATAGAACGTGAACAAAAGCACGCCGCCCAGCACGATGGCCACCGCCAGGAAAAACAGCGTCAGCGACGTCGTCCGCGGAAAATCCAGGCTCAGCACGACCAGGTTCACGCCCAGGATGCACAAAAACGCCAGCGACATGCCCTTTTGGAATTCTTTGGTGGCGTCGGGGTAGTCCTTGATGGCAAAGCTCATCGCGATGCCCGTGAGGAGCGCCATCACGAACGTCGGATAGAGAAAGACGATCTTCGGGTACGAGACGAGGTAAATCCGGCCGGGCCCTTCTTCTTCCGGCTTTTCGGCGGGTGCGGCCGGGGCGACCTGGCCTTCTTTCGTTTTGGACGTGTCCGTCGACATGGTCGGAGCTTCCTTTGGGAATGGACGTGCCAAGCGCGTCTGACTTTACCCGGTTCGCGCCTTGCACGCCAGCGTGCAGCCACTTGTGCCCCGTGTGCCCGTGTGCCTGCCGCGCAATGGCGATCGACGCCGCGACGCCCACTGTGAGCGTATTCGTCCGGCCGCGGCGGGGATTGGGCCGCGACTTGGGTTTGGGTTCCAGAATCAAGTGGGCGAACCTTTCACGCCCCGCGGCGCGGCCGGCTTTCCGGCCCGGCCCTTGCGCGGCGCGGGACCGGCGGTGGTCTGGAGCGGCGTGGTGTGGTCCCGCCCGCTCTCGCCCGCCTCCAGCGGCTCGCGGACAAACTTGACGTGCAGGCGGACGTTTTTGCCGGTCTCGTCGATCTCCAGCGCGTCCTCCAGCGGCGGCTTGAAGAGCGTCCGCTTGATCGAGTTGACGAGGAGCTGCCGCACGAGACGCTCGGTGACCTTGCTCCCCCCCTTGCGCCACTCGTTTTTCAGCTCGAGGAGCCGCGCGATCGACACCGATCCGTTGGCGGCGGCCTCGCGGCACAGCGTGCAGAACATCCGCGCGTTCTGGCTGTTGGCCTTCAGCGTCGAGCCCCAATTGACGCGCGTGGCCGCGACGTCGCCCGCCGCGTCCACAAGCAGCGTAACCACCGGATCGCAGCCCAGGCCGGCCACCCGACGCCCGTCCACCCAGATCTTCACCTCTTCGATCACCACGGCGTCCAGTTGCCCCAGCGACTTGCGCGGGCAGCGCACCCGCACGAACGCCTCAAACTGGCTGTCCCGCTTCAGGTTCTTCGGCACGGGGTAGTTTTTCTTGTCGAACAGCAGCTCCAGCAGCTTGGCGCTTCCCAGCGTGCCAAGCTGCGATGAGCCGGCGATCCGCACCACGCGCACGACCCGGCCGTCGTACGTCACCGTGTACGACTGGATCAGCCCATGGTCGATCCGGTCCGGCGCTTCGTCCCGCGCCTTGTGCTCCTCCGCGGGCCCCTCTTCCTTGCGCTCCATGAGGACGTGATAGTCCTTGGGGTCCAGCTTGCCGGCCGGCAGGTCGACCGGCCGCAGGGGGCTCTTGAACCACAGCATCCGCGGCTTGCGGGCCCGCGTGTTGTCGAAGTTCGCCTCGGCAAACGGCCCGAACATGTGGAGGCGGCCGACAAACCCCACGGCGCCCGGCCGCGCGAAGGCCTTGCTGGCGAGCGTGGCGTGGTTCACGGATTCCTCGGGCTTGCCGAGCGCCGCCTCGATCAGGCGGCACGCAGCGTAGCGGCGGCGGTCGAGCCAGCGGCTGACGTCGATCACCGCCACTTCATCGCGCAGCATGTGCCCGAACGTGTCCGTGATCCGGAACACGCAGGAGGGTCCCTTGAACGGCAAGAGGAGCCAATCGCCCCAGGTGTCCCAACTGGGCTCCGCCAGCCCCACGGCTTCCATCACCCTTTCCAGCGACTCGCTGGTTTCCAGCAGGCGCTGGCTGACCTTGTCCAACCGTTCGGCGAGGATTTGCAGCAGGCGATTGAGCTGCGGATTGCCCTTGAAAAGCGCCACGGCTTCGGCGACCCCCTCGGAGACGGTCATGTCGCCGTCGCGCACCAACTGCACCAGCTTTTCATACGGATCGTCCAACGCGGCGTTGCGATCGTTCAGCTCCGTGGACATAACCGTGGCCTCGGCAGGAGTTTAGCGGCGATTCCCTCATCGCCGCCCTCTTGGAATTGCCCGATTCTGCACTGCGGTTACCGAAGTGCTTTCATCTGCTTTCCTTGATCGATAATTCACACCCTTTAGATTTGCAGCATCGACATCGATGTGTCCTGTTTCCATTTCTCGAAAGGAGAAACGAACATGGCTGAGCACGCACGCCTGACCGATGCTCTGCGGACCTTGCTTCCCGCCGTGAGCATCCCGACTGAGAACCTGTGGAAGCTGCGGGGCGAGCTGGCGGCCGGCCGGGTCGTCCGCGGGCAGTACGCCGGGCCCAACTCGACCGGATGCATTTTGTTTTGGCTTGTCGGGTGCCGCAGCCGGCTGGAACGCTACGCAGCGTTCATGAACGACCCCAACCGCGTGCCCGTGACGACGGCGTCGGAGCACGTGATCACGATCTGGGACTCGGCGGCGACCGCCAGCGAGGCGGACAAGAGCGCGATGTCCTCGCTCGTCATCAAGGAGATCGACCGCGAGATCCGTCGCCGCAAGCGGCTGGCGATCTGCGAAGAGCGCATGCGCCGCAAGGTCCTGGCGCAATTGCACACGGAGGCGGTGGTGAATTAGGCAAAGCTCCATTTTGCCGACGGTCCCGGCCGGCCTAAAGTGCCGGCCGCGGCCGCGCTCCTTCCGGCCGTCGCTGGTTGCTCCCCTGCAACTGGCGGCGGCCGTTTTGTTTCCCCAACGTGAATTTTTGCCGAGGGCGGGGAAAAGGCAACCCTGCGGCGTGGCCGCGAGCGAACTGCCGTCCCTGCCAGAACGCGGAAAGCAAAAGGAATGGCCGGCGGGCCGCCTGGACTACGACGGAAGAGCGGCAGGCGCGCCGCCTGCCCTACGAAAGAACCTTCTCGACCAGCTCGCCGTGCACGTCCGTCAGGCGATAGTGGCGGCCCTGGAACTTGAACGTCAGCCGCGTGTGGTCGATCCCCAGCAGGTGCAGGATCGTGGCGTGCAAATCGTGCACGTGCACCGCGCCTGCCGCGATGTTGTACGAAAAATCGTCCGTCTCGCCGTGGCTCGTCGCCGGCCGGATGCCGCCCCCCGCCAGCCAGATCGTGAAGCAGCGCGGGTGATGGTCGCGGCCGTAGTCCTCGTGCGTGAGCGTCCCCTGGCAATAGACGGTGCGGCCGAACTCGCCGCCCCAGATCACCAGCGTGTCGTCCAACAGGCCCCGCTGCTTGAGGTCGGTAATGAGCGCCGCCGAGGCCTGGTCCGAGTCGTCGCACTGCTTGACGATGTTCGTCGGCAGGATCGTGTGCTGGTCCCAGCCGCGGTGGAAAAGCTGAATGAAACGCACGCCCCGCTCCGCCAGCCGCCGCGCGAGCAGACAGTTCGCGGCAAAAGTGCCGGGCTTTCGCGCGTGCGGGCCATACAGCTCGAACACGTGCTCCGGCTCGTCCGAAACGTCGATCAATTCCGGGACCGACGATTGCATCCGGTACGCCATCTCGTACTGCGCAATTCGCGTGGCGATTTCCGGGTCGCCCGTCTCGGCGAGCTTCAGCTCGTTCAGCTTCGCCAGATCGTCGAGCATCTCCCGCCGCGCCGTGCCGTCGAACCCCGCCGGGTTCGAGAGGTACAGCACCGGGTCGCCCACCGAGCGGAACTTCACCCCCTGGTGCTGCGTCGGCAAGAAACCGCTGCCCCACAGCCGGTCGTAGAGCGGCTGGTCGTTGATCCCCTGCGAGATCATCACCACAAACGCCGGCAGGTTCTGGTTCTCGCTCCCCAGGCCGTACGACAGCCACGACCCGATGCTCGGCCGCCCGGCGAGCTGCGCCCCGGTCTGGAAAAACGTCACGGCCGGGTCGTGATTGATCGCCTCGGTGTGCATCGACTTGATGAAGCACAGCTCGTCGACGACCTTCGCCGTGTGCGGCAAAAGCTCGCTCACCCAGGCGCCGCACGTCCCGTGCCGCGCGAATTTGAACAGGCTCGGCGCGACCGGAAAACTCTCCTGCCGCGAGGTCATGCCCGTCAAGCGCTGCCCGCGGCGGATCGAATCGGGCAGTTCCTTTCCAAATCGCTCCGCCAGGCCCGGCTTGTGGTCGAAGAGGTCGATCTGCGACGGCCCGCCGGACTGAAAGAGGTAAATCACGCGCTTGGCGCGGGGCGCAAAGTGCGGCAAATCGGGCAGCCCCCCCGTGGCGCTTGTTTCCGCCGCCTGGGCCGAGCCCTCCAGCAGCGACGACAAAGCGATCGCCCCCAGGCCCAGACCGCTCATCCGCGCCAGAAAATGCCGGCGGCCCAACATCGTTGCGGGACCGGGCTTGTCGGATGTTTTGAACGAATCGCTCATGTCCCGCGCTCGTTCGAGGTCCGCGACGCAATAACCACGCCCTTCGCAAGCTCAGGGCGTGCCACCCGAAACACCTTTGTTACTTGAGCGCAATCGCCTTCCGCAGCGGCTTCAAAATCCCCTCGGCCGCAAACTGGTCCACGAGGTCGCGGCTCACCTGGTACAGCCGCTCCAGCGTCGC
Source organism: Planctomycetia bacterium (assembly GCA_016177915.1). Classification (GTDB taxonomy): domain Bacteria; phylum Planctomycetota; class Planctomycetia; order Pirellulales; family S012-138; genus JACOUI01. The sequence goes on along the minus strand of JACOUI010000067.1, from coordinate 25,060 downwards.
CCCGAACGTCTGACCCGCCGCCAGGCTGCCGTATTGCCGCGCGGTGACATACACGCTGAGCTGCTCCTCGGGAAACTCGCCCGTGCGCACGTGGTAGGCGCTCGTCCGCGTCTCGACGCTCATCCGGCACTGCGTGCGGCATTCGTCGTCCAAAGACAATGTCAGCGACGGCTCGTAGCTGATCACCTGGTTCGAGGGCAATTCCAGCAGCCGCTCAAACGCCGGGCAGACGCCCAGCGCCTCCGCCACGAGCTGGTTGTGGTTCCCCCGGTACGTGAAGTCGAATCCGAACAGAATGTCGAGCGCCTCGCAATCGAGCGGGCTGAGCGACAGCATGTACGGCGCCAGGTCCAGCACGAGCCGGTGCTGCTTGAGCGCGTCTTCGACCGACTTGGGGTTCACCTGTCCGGAGCAGACGCGGCGGGGTTCGACGGCCACCCAGCGGTATTGCCCCTGGTCCTTGTCCTCTTCGAGCACGAAGTCCCCCTTCTCGCGGCTGTAGAAGTTCCGCATCGTGGGGTAGTCTTTCTGGATCCTTTCGAAGAATTGCAGCACGGTCTCGCGCGAGCTGGGAAGCTCCATTTCCGTGCTGAGGTTGAGGTTCAGGTAAAAATCATCGCACAGCGATTCATAAGGGTTCATTGCGAGTTGTTCCTTCCGCGTGGAAGTGGCGGCAGCACGCCTTGCCGACGTGCAGTATAGATTGCTTCAAATCCGGCTGTCAAAGCCGTACAATGTCAGGGCTTGGCCGGCGGTTCCTGGTCCAAAACCGCCGGCGTAGCGCCACGATCCCGCTTGAAAGGAGGCTCGTCCCATGGCCGTCGCTTTTGCCGAATCCCGCCGCAAAACCGCTCGCAAACGGCAGGCTTTGCCTCTGTCCGCCACGGTCTTCCCGACCGAGTTGGGCTGGATGGCCCTGGCCCGCCGGGGAGAGGTCGTGTGCAGCCTTTCGTTCGGGCACGAGTCGCCGAAGCAGGCCCTGGCGGCCTTGCCGGGGGGCGTCGATCGCGTCGTTGAAGATGCCGGCGACGGACTCGACGATTCTCTCGTGCACCGGCTGACGGACTTCGCGGCCGGCAAGCCGGTCGATTTCTCGGACGTCAAGATCGACCTCTCGCACCTCACGCCGTTCCAGCGCGAAGTCGTGCAGCGTTGCCGCCGGATTCCACGCGGGCGGACGATCAGCTACGGCCGGCTGGCCGCCCGCTGCGGCGTGCCCTTGGCGGCCCGCGCGGTCGGCAACGTGATGGCCCAGAACCGCACGCCGCTGATCGTGCCGTGCCATCGCGTGGTGGCGTCGGGCGGGCGGCTCGGCGAGTTTTCCGCCCCCGGCGGACCCGCCACCAAGCGCCGGCTGCTGGAGTTGGAGCAGTCCTGACCTTCGTGGGGTAGGCGTCTCGCCTGCCGGAAATCGTCGCTACGCCGTTGGCCGCAGCGTCGGCTCCTCGTCGTCCGCTTCCAGCGCAACTTCCTTCCACTTCGCCGCGGCCCACAAATCCCGCCCCGCCGTCCACGCCCGCGCCGCCCCAAAACAGAAGAGCGGCGTCACCAGCGCTCCCCAATACTGATTGAACGGCTGCCCCACAAAGCCGAAGAGCAGCACGTACAGGCAAACGGCCAGGCCGAATCGCTCTCCGGCCTTGTTGTGCCAGCCGGCCAGCCCCAGCATCGCGGCGGCAAAATACGCCGCCGTCGCCCATTGCGGCAGAATCAAGAGGTACGAGTTCATCTGCACCGTCGAAATCACAAACGGCAGGCCGCCAAGCTGCACCCAGCCGTGAACGTGGGCCACGTCCTCCGGCCGCATCAGCCCGCGGACGATGCCGAGATGAACCCCATAGAACACTCCGTACGCCAAGAGGCCCGCGCCCCACAGGGCCGCTTCTCGCCAGCGGCGCTCGCGCGCCGCCAGCAGGGCGCACAAGACGCAGTAGGGCCCGGCCAGATCGCGCAGAAAAAGCGCCGCCAGCCCAGAGCCCAGTCCCAGCTTCCATCGCCCCTGGCTGTAGGCGCAAGCCGAGAGCGCCATCAGGATGCCGGCCCACAGGACGGGCATCACGTAAAGCTGGCCCAAAAAGCAGGGCATCACGGCCCCGAACTGCAAGAGCCCGGCGAGGAGCGCCTCAAACAGCGATCCCTCGCGCGCCACGACGACGAGCGTCGCCAGGATCAAAATCGAGGCCAGGCCGGCCGCCAGCACCTTGCCCATCCCCTCTGGCAATTTGGCGATGAGCCACATCGGCAGGGGCGTGCGCCAGTTGAAGACGCTTTTGGTGGGATAGCCGCGGGCGCGGAGTTCCGTCGCCGCCGCCTGGTAGTATCCTCCGCCGGCGCGGATGCGGCGGATTTCGGCCGCGTAGAGGTCGATGTCGGTGGGCGCCTGGAAGCGCGGCTTTTCGGTGAACCCGCTCCGTAGCGGCGAGAACGTGATGGCCACGCAGAGCGCAGCCAGCGCGGCCGCCGCGACGAGCACCCAGCGCGCCGCGCGCGGCGAATAATCGGAAAATGCCGAACGTGTGCCAGGCATGGACAAGCCTAGCATTCTCCAGAGCGGCTGTGCCTGGGGTCTCGCATCGTGGGGTAGGCGTCTCGCCCGCCGCATTCGGCAATGCCGACGTCCCGTGGGCCAACGGCGAGATGGCAGGCGGGCCGCCCACCCTACCTGACGAACGGCAGGCGGACCGCCTGCCCTACGCCAACGGCAGGCGGGCCGCCTACCCTACGGGGCTGAAACATCCAGCACCACCGGCAAATGGTCGCTGTGGTCCGTGTCGCTGGCCTGTAGATCATGCCCGGCGAGCATTTCCGGCGCCAGGCGCGCCGCATCCAGCACGAACGCCTGCCGCACGCGGACCGTCGCGGCACTGTAGACCAGCCAGTCGAGCCTTCCGGGACGGTAGGGACTTGTTGCGTCGCGCCAGGTGTAAGTCGCGTCCGTTCCCAACACGTGCGGCTCGGCCACCGACAGCGACGCCCCGTCCACGTCCAGCCCTGCGCGTAGCGCCGACAGCGGCTGCTGCGAGCCGACGAGGTTCAGGTCGCCGCCCAGGACGAGCATCGGCGGCGGGCTGCCGTAGCCGAGCGCGTGGCGCCAGTGCGGACAGGGAGTGACCGTGCCGCCCAGCACGGCGTTGATCGCCGCCGCCTCATAAGTCCGGCGCCAATCCTCCGGCGAACCCGGGTCGCCGCAGGCCGTGAAGTGAATGCAGCCCGCCAGCAGCGGGCCCAGCGGCGTCTGGATCGTCGCCGCCACGAAACCGACCCAGGGCCCGAAGTAAAAGCAGGGGAAAACGCGCTCCGCTTCTTCGCCGACCGGAAGCCGGAACGGCCCGTAGCGCTGCATCGCGTGCCGCGCGACGACGGCCACGCCGCGCCCGGCCGACTTCCGCGCCCGCCATTCGTGCCCCGGCACGTTCGTCGCAAACCACTCCTGAATTTCCGCCGCGTCGGCCTCGTCCCATTCCTGCAGAAACACCACGTCCGGGTCCAGGGCGCGAAACACGCGCGCGAAAGGCGCCCGCCGCTCCTGCGGCGCCGAATGCAGCACGTTGTAGCTCACGACGCGCACCGTCCCTGGCAGACGCCCCCAAGGCGCTTCCGTCTTCTGCGGGCTTGCGTGGGTGTCAGCCATCATCGCGCCATTTGTCTTGTTCGTCCTCTTCCTCGTCCTCGTTCTGGATTTCTTCCGCGTTCGCTCTGCCCCTGTCATCTGCCTCCTGTCGCCCGCCTCCTGTCCCCTGGCTCTCCCTACCGCCGCTTTCTCGCCAACAGGCCGTTCACCACCAGCGCCGCCAGGAGCACGAGTCCCATCAAGAGCGCCCGCGCGTGGTCGTTGATCCAGGTGATCTTGTTGAGACCGACAAAGAGGACCGTGTACGTGAGCACGCCGACCAGCGTGCGGCGGATGCCCCCTTCGCCGCCGAACAGGCTCGTGCCGCCCAGCACGACGCAGGCCACGGCATCCAGCAGCAACGTCTTGTTCTCGTCCGGGCCGGTGCTGCTCAGGCGTCCCGCGCTTACCAGCCCTCCCAAGCCCGCGCAGAACGCGGAGATGGCCAGGCACGCGCACACGATCAGCCCCGTTCGCACGCCCGCCAGCCGCGCCGCCTCGCGGTTGCCGCCGGTCATGTACACATACCGCCCGAACCGCGTGTGCTGCAAGACGACGTACCCGGTCGCCATGACCGCTCCTGCCAGCATCGCGTTGTAGGGAATCTCCAGCGGGTCGGGGACCGTGAACGACTTCTGCTGCGGGTTTCGAGCCGGCACGGTGCGCTGCCTTTCAATGACCTTGACCCCTCGCCCGCCCACGGTGTCGACCGCCGCCGGCAGCTCGGTGAATCGCGCCCCCTGCGAGAGGTACTGGGCGCAGCCGGCGGCGATGTTCATCATCGCCAGCGTGATAATGAAGCTCGGCAGGCGCGAGGCGATCGTCAGTGACCCGCTTACCAGGCCCAGCGCCACCCCCACCAACAGCGGCACGACGATCACCACGACCGAAACGATCAGCAGGACGCACCAAGGCGAGGTCCATTCCCACTTGATCGCCTTGTCGAACAGGTAGCCCGTCGTGCAGGCCACGGCCGTGGCCATCGTCCCCACCGACAGGTCGATCTCGCCGCAGAGGAGCACGAACGTCAGCCCGACGGCCACAATCGCCAGGATCGACCCCTGCTGCAAAACGTGCGTGATCGTCGTCAGCCGCAAAAAGCCGTCGGCGGCCAAGGAAAAGAAGATCAAGAGCACGACGAGGCTCACCAGCGGCGCAATGTCCTGCAAAATCGGCTGCACCTGCTCCCACGTAGACGCTCGCGGCAATGTGCCCGGCACAGCGGCGCCGGGCGGCGGCGCAGGCTCCGGCAACGGCAATGGCGAAGGCAAATTTGGACCGTCAGAGGGGGCCATTGGCTCGTCGAATCTCAGTGTGCAGAGGCCGTGGACTCAAACCAATTTGCAATTTGCAATTCTCAATTCTCAATTTGCAATTGCTGCGGCGCTCAACGACGGTCAACCCATTCACCGGGTTGAAAGTCGGCCAGCCCGACGACGGCTCACTTCCGCCCCTCAAACAAATTCCGCCCGGCCACCAGCGCCCGCATTTTCGCGTCCGCCACGCTCCGCGGCAGCATCCAGAAGCCGCAGTCAGGATGCACGTACTTGATCCGCTCCGAACCCAGCGTGCGGGCGGCCGCGCCGATCCGTCTGGCGACGGTTTCGGCCGTCTCCACCTCGTTGTCCTTGATGTCGATCACCCCGATCCCCAGGCCCAGCGCCGGCCGCACGTCGCGGAGCATCGTCAGTTCTTCGGCCGGCCGCCGGGCGATTTCCAGGACCACGTGGTCGGCGGCCAAAGCGTTCAAAAACGCCAGCAGCTTCGCGTAGGTCCCCTGCTGGATCGTCTGGCCGCCGTAGTTGCCGTAGCAAAGATGGACCGCCTTCTCGCCGCGGACGCCCTCCAGCACGCGGTTGATCCCCTCGGCGGCGATCGCCCCGTCGTCGGGATGGCCCGTCACGTTCGCCTCGTCGATCTGCACCACGTCGGCGTCGATCTGGCCGACCTGCGTTCTGAGAACGTCGGCCAAGGCCAGCACGAGCGCCTTGAGGTCCCCATAATGCTCGTCGGCGATCACCTTGGCCAGCATGTAGGGGCTGGTGACGGTGAATTTCTTGGGCAGCATGGTCAAATCGCGGTAGCGCTCGTAGTCCCGACGCATGTTCAGCCTTCCGGCGCGGACCGGACCCGTCACGACCGCCGCCGGCCGCGGGCGATAGGCGTTTTCCGGCCGCGCCCGCCAGCGTTCGAGCTGCTCGAACGACAGATCGACCTCCGTCCCCTCCAGCGGGCGGACGAAGTAGTCGATCATGCCGTTCGTTTCAGGATGGTTGACGTCCCAGCGATAAAGTTCGCCGTCGGCGACGACGTCGATCCCGGCCAATTCCTGCGTTTTCAGCACGACCATCATCGCATCGCGCAACGATTCCTCGGTCCCATACACGCGCAGCCACGTGGGGACGGGATAGCTGCCGACGACGGTGGTCTTGATCATCACCAGGAGACGGGGAGCAGAGGCAGGAATCAGGGAACAGTAGTAGGGTGGGTGGAGCAAGCCTCGGTGCTCGTGCGACTCGTTTGAGCTTAAAAACGTCGACCGAGCGCACCGGGATCTTCTTACCGCAGCCGGCTTGCGACGCCCACCGTCGGTTCGCGCCGGCGACTCCCTCCCATTAGAATCAAAACCGCCGATGCCTTCCAGCCGCAGGGGTTGCCGGCCTGCCGGTCTCCGCAGTACCGTTATCAAAGGTGCACCCCTTTTCCCTGACTCCTGCTCCCGGCCTCCTGTCTCCTGGCTCCCATGTCTCGCGTCGTTCTGGCCATGTCCGGCGGTGTCGACAGCAGCGTCTCCGCGGCGCTGCTGAAGGAGCAGGGCCACGACGTCGTCGGACTCTTCATGCGGCATGGCCAGCCGCATGAGAGCGTCTGCGAGACGACGCCGGCCGGGGCAACCATCGCCGCCGGCTCGCGGGCATCGAACAGCCCCTCGGCCGCCGTCCTGCCAATCCTGCCGCAGCTTGCCCACAAGCAGGGCTGCTGCACGGCCGCCGACGCCCACGACGCCCGCCGCGTGGCCGACCTGTTGGACATCCCCTTCTACGCTCTCAACTTCGAGCCGCAGTTCGCCCGCATCATCGATTACTTCGTCGACGAATACACCTCCGGCCGCACGCCCAACCCCTGCGTCGTCTGCAACAACTGGCTGAAGTTCGGCGCCCTCTGGGACTACGCCGAAGGCATCGGCGCCGATTACATCGCCACCGGCCATTACGCGCGGATCGTCGCCGCTGAAGCGCCCCGCGGCGCGCCGGCCCTCTGCCGCGGCATCGACGGCACGAAAGACCAGGCTTACGTCCTCTTCGGCATCGATCGCAACCTGCTCCCCAAGCTGGTGTTCCCCGTCGGCACGCTCAAAAAGAGCGAGGTGCGATCCCGTGCCTGCGAGCTGGGGCTGCGCGTGGCCGACAAGAAAGACAGCCAGGAAATCTGCTTCGTGCCCGATCACGACTACGCCCGCTTCGTGCGCGAGAAGCGGCGTGCGGACACCTCGGGCGAGATCGTCACCACTTCCGGCCGCGTCGTCGGCCGGCACGAGGGCCTGGAGAATTTCACGGTGGGCCAGCGCAAGGGCCTGCGCGTGGCCATGGGCGAGCGGTACTTCGTCGTCCGCATCGAGCCGGCGACGCGCCGCGTCGTCATCGGTACGCGCGACGAGCTGGCCGTCCGCGAGTTTTTTGCCAAGGGCGCCAACTGGCTGATCGACGATCCGCAAGGAGAGTTCCGCTGCGACGTGAAAATCCGCTACCTGAGCACTCCGGTGTCGGCCACGGTGACGCCCCTTTCCGGCGGGCGGATTCACTTCGCCCTCGACGAACCCAAGCACGGCGTGGCCCCCGGCCAGGCGGCCGTCTGCTTCGACGGCGACCGCGTCCTCGGCGGCGGCTGGATTGAGTGAGCGACAACCTGCCGCCCCGACGGTAAGATGGCGCCGCGGCTAGCCGCCAGTCGCGTTTCCACCGACGCGGGGTCGGTGGAGGACGAGAAATCCAGAGGAGATTAGGACTCTCGGCTAGCCCCCAGTCGTGCTTCCACCGACACGAGGTCGACACGAGGTCAGACGCGAGGTCGGTGGAGGCAAGGATTCTCTCGCGTGTCGTAGCTGTCCGTCGTGACCGCACCGACGCGAGATTTCGCGCGCGTTCATGAAAAGATGTCCTGAGTTGCATTGATGTCAAATGCCGTACCGACGCGCACCGGTTCTTTTGGCGACGTGCTCGTCGAATCGACGTTGCGGCCGATCGGCTGCATCACGCGGAGCGTGATGGCTACTACTCGCGTGTAATCATCTCATCGAGGTTGAGCAGCACCCTCGCCAGCGCCGTCCAGGCCGCCGCGTCCTCGGCCGGAGCGCCCGCCACCGCCGCCGGGACGATCTTTTTAGCGTCGGCGGGCCGCTGGCGGTAGTGGGCGCGCTGCGCTGCGACGAAATCGCAAAGCGTCTGGCACTCGGCCTCGCCGGGCTGCCGCGACAGGCAAAGCCGGAAGGCGTGCCGCACGCGCTCGGCCGTGTCTGCCGACGGCGACTCGGCCAGCACCCGCGAGGCCAGCCCCTGCGAAATTTCCACGAACGCCAGGTCGTTGGCCAAGGTCAGGGCCTGCAGCGGCGTGTTGGAGCGCACGCGCCGCGTGCAGGCGATGTTCCGCCCCGGCGCGTCGAACGTCATCAAAAACGGATCGGGGCTGGAGCGCCAGAAGTATGTGTACATGCCCCGACGGAACCGGTCGTCGGCTTTGCTGGGCGTCCAGTTTTTCTGGTTCTGCGTGAAGCTGTAGATGCCCGCGGGCTGGGGCGGGAAGACGCTCGGGCCGCCGATTTTTTCCGACAACAGGCCCGCGGCGCCGAGGGCCGCATCGCGGATCGTCTCGGCCTCGAGGCGCAGGCGCGACTGCCGCGCGAGCCACTTGTTGAAGGGATCCAAACGCAGGTGCTCCGCCGAGACGCGCGACGACTGCCGGTACGTGGCCGAGGTGACGATCAGCCGATGCAGCGCCTTGAAGCTAAAACCCTGGCGGATGAACTCGTCGGCGACGTAATCGAGAAGCTCCCCGTGCGACGGCGGCGAGCCTTGCGTGCCGAAGTCGTCCTCCGTCTCCACGATCCCCTTGCCGAAATAGCTCTGCCAGACGCGGTTCACCGCCACGCGGGGCGCCAGCGGGTTGGCCGGATCGACGAGCCAGCGGGCGAACGACAGGCGGTCGACCTCTTTGACGTCCTCGGGCAGTTTGTTGAGCACGCCCGGCACGCCCGGCGAAACGCGCGCTCCGTGCCGCAAGAAGTCGCCACGGATGTGGATGTGCGTCGGACGGGGCTTGGATTGCTCGCGCATGACCATCGTCGTGGCGAACGTTTTCTGCAAGGCATCCAGCTCGCGCTTGCGCTGGTTGACGGCGTCCTGGAGCGGCTTCCGCGCGGGGTCGTTCTGCTTCAGCTCCGTGGCGACGATCTGCGTTTGCTCGGGCGTGCGCTTTTCCGGCGGGACTTTGAGGGCGGCGCGGACGTCGGCGGGCAGATCGAGCACCTCGACCGGGGCCGTCGTCATCGACACGCGGAAATGCCCCAGGCTGTAGTGGTTCGGCTGCGCGTGCCGGATCGTGATCGAGACGCGCGTGTCGTTCTCGCCCAGCGGCTGCTGGAGGATGAAAATCGCGTGGCGGTTCGTGTTCAAGCTCCCGCCGGCGACGTTGATCGCCCAGCCGGTGCTGACCGGATCGTCGTCGATGGCGTGCTCGACCGGAAAGCGGTCTTGCCAGTGGTCCGCCCGGGCGGCCGCGATCGGGGCCTCGATCGGCTTTTCCGGCTCGGCCAGCGTGCGGCGCTCGATCTCGAAGTCGGTGAGGATGAAATTGCCGTTGGCGGCCAGGCCCGGGCCTTTCGCCGGCAGGCTGTCGTCGGTCAGGGCGTCCAGGCGAATGGCCGTTGCGCCTTTGATCGGCACCTCGAACGTGGCGCTGTAGGTGTCGCTGGGCGGAATCTTGCCGCTCGCGAGATACGAACCGTCGGGCAGCTTCGTGACGGTCGCCCCGTTGTCGGATTTGAACTGGCCGTTCAGGTCGAACGTGACCCAATTCACGTCGAGCGGCATCGCGGCGAGCTTTTGCTCCCATTCCTGCTGGCGCACGCGGGCGGCCTTGTCGTAGTCGGCCAGCTTCGCCTGCGCCGCCGCGAGCGCCGCCTTGGCGATTTGTTCGTTCTGCGATTCCTCGGCCGTGGGCACGGGAATGGTCGGCTCGTCACAGGTGTTGAAGACCGCAAAGAGCTGATAGAACTCGCGCTGCGAAATCGGGTCGTACTTGTGCTCGTGGCACTGGGCGCAGCCGACCGTCAGGCCGAGGAAGACGGAGCCGGTCGTGCCCACGCGGTCGACCACCGCCTCGCAGCGGAATTGCTCCTGGTCGGTGCCGCCCTCCTGGTTGATGAGCGTGTTGCGGTGGAAGCCCGTGGCGACGATCTGGTCCTGCGTCGCGCCGGGCAACAGGTCGCCGGCAAGCTGCTCGATCGTGAACTGATCGAACGGCAAATCGCGGTTGAAAGCGCCGATGACCCAGTCGCGGTACTTCCAGATGGAGCGGGCGCCGTCGATGGTGAAGCCGTGGGAATCGGCGTAGCGGGCGGCGTCGAGCCATTGCCGGCCCCAGCGCTCGCCGTAGCGCGGCGAGGCGAGCAGCCGATCGACGAGCTGCTCGTAGGCGTCGGGCCGGTCGTCCGCCAGAAAGTCATCCACTTCCTGAACGCTCGGCAGGAGGCCCCGTAGGTCCAGGCTCAATCGCCGGATGAGCGTTTCCTTGCCGGCCTCGGGCGAGGGCGAAAGGCCGATCTGGTCGAGCTTCGCCAGAACGAAGTAATCGATGGCGCTCCGCGGCCACTCGGCATTTTTCACCGCCGGCAGCGCGGGCCTGCGGACGGGCTGAAACGACCAGTGGTCGCTCTTGGGCCGTCGGGCCGGGCGGACAACTTCGTCGGCGGGGAACTTCGCCCCTTCGTCGATCCACCGCGACAGCAGGGCGATTTCGTCGTCGCCGAGCGGGTCGCTTTCAAAAGGCATCCGCTTGAGGTCGCCCTCGCCGCGCAGGGCCTTGATGAGCAGGCTCTCGCCGCTCTTGCCGGCGACGATCCCCGGCCCGCGGTCGCCCCCGTCATGGATCAACTTTCCCGCGTCCAGCCGCAGGCCCGACTGCTGCTCTTCTTCACCGTGGCACGAGATGCAGTGCTTCGCCAGGAGCGGCAGGACTTGCCCGGCGTAATCGACCGGTTCGGCGGCGGCGGCGCTCGCGGCCGTCATCACTAGCAAGATCGCGCACGCGTAACGCATGGAAGGGGTCCGGTCCGAAGGCGGGAGGGTCGGACAGCAGGCAGGAACGTTGACCCAAGCCAGTTGCCTATGTTACACCCGCCCTATAATCACAGCAAGCAAAGGCGGAGCGTGCAGTGCGTTCCCAAGCGGAGCTTGTGAACGAGGTGGTTTGGGAACGAGGGCGGAACGAGGGCGCAACTCGCTTCCTGGTTGCCTTGCCGGACCGAAACCGTGTAAACTCTCAACTGGCAGTGCACGATCGCCGTTCGGCAGAGAAGACGCGCACATGTCTACCACCGACAGCAGCTTCGAAATGGAGTTGGTCCCCGCCCGCGGCCAAACTCCGCCGCTGCCCGCGCCGGCCGAACCCGCGCCGGGCGAATCCGGCGAGTTCGGATCGCTGCGGCTGCGGTTTTGGCTGGACGGCGAGGTGCTGTCCTGCGCCTGCCCCGACTGCAAGTCCCCGATGTCCATCCGCCTCTGGCTGATGACGGCCGATTGCTGGCGGTGCGGGGCGAGCATCGAGCTCACCGAAGAGGAGGAACGCGAAGCCAAGCGGCTCCTTGCGCAGCGCGGGCTGTCGGCGGAAATCCTTCCCGCGGCGCTCGAGGCGGCGCGAGCGAGCCCCCCACCCACGGCGCCGCAGCCACGGCCCCGGCCCGCGCGAATCGTGCCTGCCGCGATTGTTCCCGTGGCGCCTCCTGCGCCGCCGGCGCGGCAGCTCGCGGCCGCCAGGCCCGGACCCGTCCGCGCCCGCATCGAGGCGATCGAGCGGGAAGGGGCCGTGAAGGTCTGGTTCCGCGATTCGCTGGGCTTTTTGATCGCCTGGATCGCCAGCGCCGTGATCCACATGGCGCTTTTGATCCTGCTGGCGTTCGTCCTGTTCCAGCCGCTGCAGGACAAAGAGCGGCCGCTGACGCTCTCCGTGCGGATCAGCGACCGGATCAGCGAGGGGGGATTCGAGGATGAACCCGAACTCGATCCCCTGAACTTCGACGACCCCGGCGCGATGAGGCTCGACGACCTGGCCAAACCCGAGCCGGCCGGGCCGGAGGCGGGCTTCGGCGTGCCGTTTGAGCTGGGGGCGTTGCCCGGGCTGGAGCCGGCGCCGTATCCGCTGGGCGCGTTGGAGGGGAGCGGCGGAAAGTCGCCCTTTGCCGGCCGCTCGCCCGAATCGCGGACGCGAATCGCGCTGCGCGAGGGGGCGACAACCGCCAGCGAAGCCGCCGTGACGCGCGGCCTGGAGTGGCTCGCGAGGCACCAGAACGCCAACGGAAGCTGGAGCTTGCACGCCTTCAACCAACACCCCGATTGCCGCGGCAAATGCCGCAGCACCGGCGTGATGAGCGACACCGCGGGCACGGCGCTGGCCCTTTTGCCCTTCCTCGGCGCCGGCGAAACGCACCTGAAGGGCCGATACAAGGAGTCGGTGCAAAAGGGCCTCGATTGGCTGGTCAGCGCGCAGTCGGCCAACGGCGACTTGCAGGGACCGGGATTCGGGCGGATGTACGCCCACGGCCAGGCGGCCATCGTGCTTTGCGAGGCCTTCGCGCTGACCCGCGACGAAAAGCTCCGCAAGCCGGCCCAGTTGGCGCTCGATTTTATCGTCAAGGCGCAGCACTCCGAGGGCGGCTGGCGCTACGCGCCCCGCCAACAGGGCGACACCAGCGTCGTCGGCTGGCAGCTCATGGCCCTGCGCAGCGGCCAGATGGCCTACCTCAACGTGCCCGAGAAGGTCATCGACGCGGCCAAGCAATACCTCGACATGGCGCAGTGCGACTACACCGGCAGCCAGTACGCCTACATGCCCGGCCACGGACCCTCGCACGTGATGACGGCCGAGGCGCTTTTGTGCCGGCAGTACACGGGCTGGCCGGCGAACCACGTCGGCTTGACGACCGGGTGCGACTGGCTGCTGAAGGAGCACTCGCCCAACAAAGGGTCGGGGGACGTGTACTACTATTACTATGCCACGCAGGTCATGCACCACATCGGCGGCGAGCGGTGGAAGAAGTGGAACGACGAGATGCGCGACCTGATCGTGAAGAGCCAGAGCACGGAGGGGCACGAGGCAGGTAGCTGGGACCCGCGCGGGGGGCACTCGGGCAGCGGCGGCCGGCTTTATCAGACGGCCCTGTCGATTTGCATCCTGGAAGTGTACTATCGGCACATGCCGCTCTATCGCACGGTGGCGGCGGAATGATGCGCGCCTCTTCTCAACGGTAAAGGTGCGCGACGTATTTCTCGTACCCGTTGTAGAGCTGCGTAGGAAACTCCTCGCCCGTCCCCAGCATCTCTTCGCGCTTCTGCGACCAGGGAATGGTGCCGGAGGGGTCCACGTTCGACGTGAAGGGATAGGACCTTGGATCGACCTCGGTCCAGAAGGGCAGCGGCTGCCGGTCCACCCATTCGATCCTCTCGATCGACTTGATCGACTTGTAGCCGTACTTCCAGGGAACGACGAGCCGCAGGGGCGCCCCGTGCTGCTTGAGGAGCGCGTGGCCGTACATGCCCACGGCCAGAAACGGCAGCTCGCAGGCGGCCTCGGCCATCGTCAGGCCCTCGGTGTAGGGCCACGGAAAACTGGCGTCGGCCGTGGCGGGGGCCTGGCGGGGTTCCTGGTCCGGGTGCTGGAAGGAAACGAACCGCACGTGCGTGGCCGCGGCGAGCGGATCGGCCGCTTGCAGAACGGCCTTGAGCGGGAGGCCGGTCCACGGGATGGCCATCGCCCAGCGCTCCACGCAGCGGTGCCGATACTGCCGCTCGCAGAGTTCCCGGGCGAAGCGCGCGAGGAGATCGTCCATGGCCAGCGTCATCGGATTGCGGCACAGGCCGCCGATCGACAGGGTCCAAGGCTCCGTGCGAAACGGCTCGACGTACCGCCAGGACCACTTGCTCCTGGAAAACTCATAGAAGTTCGTGTACCGGGCGGCCTCGACTTCGACGGTTTCGGGCCGGCCGTAGGTGAATCGCTCGTCGCGGTGAGCGGGGAAGAACGGCGCGACGCGCCGCAGCGTTTCGTCGTCGGGGCGTCCGGCCGCAAGCACGTCTTCGTCCCGCCCGCGGAGCCAGCGGTAGCCGGCGTATCCGGCGGCGGCGATTCCCCCGCCCACGAGCGAAATGCCAAACGCGCGGCGGGTCAACCGGCGGCGGGCCAAACTGCGGTGGGCCAGCGCGACGCGCTCCGGCGTTTCCGTGCCGCCGACGGGATCGAAAGGGCGTGGCTTGTGGATGAACATGGCGGTTCATTGTAGCCGTCTCGCTCCGCGAGACGGAGCCGGGGCATTCGTGCGCGGATTGCGCTCCACGCGATTGTATCTTATGGCCGGCGGCCCCATCGGCAATCGCAGTTCGCCGGTTTCCATTCCGCCGGCAGCATCGGACGCCAGCCACTTGCTGCGCACGTTGCGCCGGCCGATGATGGGCCACAGGGCAGGCAGCTTACAGGGGGGCCGCGATGGACAAAAAGGCGAAAAAGCGGCTCGACCTCGCGCACCACAAGCTGCAGCAGCTCCGGCAGCAGCTTGCCGGCGCCAAGGCGCAGCGCGACGAGCCTGAAGAGATCACGCGGCTGGAGAAGGAAATCGCTGAGCTCGAGGCCGAAGTGGCGAAGCTGAAAAGCTCGTGACGGAATGAGGAACTGGCTGAACAATCCAAGTCAACGGCCGAGCCGGGGTTTCGCGATGTCCAATCGCTCTCGATTTGTCGCCGCGATCGCAACGACGGCGATCGTCGCATTTTCATTTCTGACATTGGCCGCGACCGCCGCGGCCGGCGACGCCAACCGCCTGGCCTACCTCGACGAGAACAACCCGTACTACGTCCATCGCGGGTTCGCCCGGCTGACGACACCGCAGTGGGTGGGCGAGGAGGGCGTCGAGGCGGTGGTCGTGCTGGCCATCGACGACATGCGCGACCCAGCGCGCTACGAGGCCTTCTTCCGCCCGATCCTCGACCGCCTTAAGAGAATCGACGGCCGCGCGCCCCTCAGCATCATGACCTGCAACATCGACCCGGCCTCGCCGCAAATCCAGGCCTGGCTCAAAGAGGGGCTCTCGATCGAGGTCCACACCGTCGATCACCCTTGCCCCCTCCTGCAGAAAAACAACTTCTCCGCCGCCAAATCCACGGTCGACCGCTGCATCGACCTCGTGGGCCAGATCGCCGACAGCCAGCCGGTCGCTTTTCGCATGCCCTGCTGCGATTCGCTCAACACGGTCAGCCCGCGGTTCTACGCCGAAATCTTCAACAAGACGACCGCCGCGGGGAATTATCTGGCCCTGGATTCGTCGGTTTTCAACGTGCTCACCTCCAACGATCCCGCGCTGCCGCGCGAGCTGGTGATCGACGCCGACGGGCAGGACAAGTTCCGCAAGTATCTGCCGGCCGATCGCACGTTTGCCAACACGATCGAGGACTATCCGTATCCGTATGTCATCAACCGCCTCTGCTGGGAGTTTCCCTGCCTGGCGCCGAGCGACTGGTCGGCCCAGCACCGTCAAAAGCCGTTCAACCCCGTGACGGTGCAGGATTGGAAAGCAGCACTCGACGTGACCGTCGTCGAGCAGGGCGTGTTAAACCTCGTCTTTCATCCGCACGGTTGGATCAAGGCCGAGCAGGTCGTCGACCTGATCGACCACGCGGAAAAGACGCACGGACGGAAAGTGAAGTTCCTTACGTTCCGCGAGGCCTACGACCGGCTCACGCAGGGGCTGCTGGAAGGAACGCCGCTGCGCGACGAAAAAGGCGGCGACAACGGCGTGCGGCTCGTGGACGTCAACGGCGACGGCTTTATGGACGTCGTTTCGCTCAACCGCAAATGGCCCGTCACGAAAGTCTGGTCGCCCAAGGATCGGGCGTGGAAGAAAACGTCCACGCCGCTGCCGGGCGATGTGCCGCCCGAGGGATTTTTTCCTGGGCACGTCCGATTCAGCGTCATCGACGAGACGGGCGCGGCCACAATGCTCTACGGCTCCGGCGAAAAATCGCTGGCCGCCACGTTTCGCGGCGGGGAATGGGTCATCGAAGCCGACGGCATGACGCGCCTGCCGCGGGCCGCAGGACATCGGCCGATTGAAACCAACGACGGCGGCAAGGACGCCGGCCTGCGGCTACGCGACCTGGACGGCGACGGCACGTGCGAGTTATTGATCGGCAACTCGCGTCAGAGCGGCGTCTTCCGCTGGCTGAAGGCTGACAAGCGCTGGGACAAGCTGCCCTTTGAGTTGCCCGACGGCGTCACGCTCGTCTCCGAAACCGGCCGCGATAGGGGAGTACGCCTCGTGGACCTCGACGACGATGGGCGCGACGACGTGCTCTTGTCGAACGCCGTCCGCTATGGCGCGTGGCTGTGGGACTCGCCGGAGACGGGCTGGTCGCGGAAGGTCGTGGCCGCCACGCGCGGCATGACGGACGCCGCCAAAGCAATTCCGCCTTTCGTCCGCGCGGACGGCACGGACAACGGGGCCTGGTTCCACTCGCGGCACGTCTTCGTGCAAAACGAGGACACCGCCGCGCTTCCCGACCTCGTCGATCGCCGCTCGTTTCACGCAATCCTCGCGCTGAGCGAATTGCCGCCGCGGCCGCTCGATCCGGCGGCGGCGCTCCGCTCGCTCAAGCCGCGCGACGGGTTTGTCGTCGAACTGGTCGCCGCCGAGCCGCTCGTCATGGACCCCGTTGCTTTCGCCTTCGGACCCGACGGCAAGCTGTGGGTCGCCGAAATGGCCGATTACCCTCTGGGCATCGACGGCCAGGGCAAGCCCGGCGGCCGTGTCCGCTTTCTCGAAGACCGCGACGGCGACGGCAAGTACGAAACGTCGACGCTGTTTCTCGAAGACGTGCCATTCCCGACGGGCGTCATGCCGTGGCGCAAGGGCGTGCTCGTCACTGCCGCGCCGGACGTGATCTACGCCGAGGACCTCGACGGCGACGGCAAGGCCGACCGACGCCTGTCGCTTTTCACCGGTTTTAGCGAAGGGAACCAGCAGCATCGCGTCAACGGTCTCGTTTGGGGACTCGACAACTGGGTTCACCTGGCCAACGGCGACAGCGGCGGCAAAGTGAAATCGCTGAAGACCGGCCAGGAAGTGAACATCAGCGGCCGCGACATCCGCATCCGGCCCGACGACGGGGCGATCGATGTGACGACCGGCCAGGCGCAGTTCGGCCGCTGCCGCGACGATTGGGGCGACTGGTTTGGCTGCAACAACAGCCGCCCGATGTATCACTACGTGCTGGATGACTATTACCTGCGCCGCAACCCGCACTTCGCGCCGCCTGATCCGCGGAGCGACGTTTCCGTGGCCCCTGGCGCGGCGCCCGTGTTCCCTGCCAGCCGGACGGTGGAGCGATTCAACGACTTCGACCGGGCGAACCGGTTCACCTCGGCGTGCAGCGTGACGATCTATCGCGATTCGCTGTTCGGCCCCGCGTTCGCCGGAAACGCCTTCCTCAGCGAGCCGGTGCACAATCTCGTCCATCGCGAGGTGATGCGGGAGGACGGGGTGACGTTCAAAAGCCAGCGCGCGCCCGACGAGCAGCGCTCTGAGTTTCTCGTTTCCACGGACAACTGGTTCCGGCCGACGACGATCCAGACGGGGCCGGACGGGGCGCTGTGGATCGCCGATATGTACCGCCACGTGATCGAACACCCGCAGTGGATTCCCGACCACTGGCAAAAGCGCCTCGACCTGCGGGCCGGCCACGACCGCGGGCGGATTTACCGCGTGTACCCCGTCGGCCAGAAGCCGCGGCCGGTCCCGCGGCTGGACAAGCTCGACACGGCGCAGCTTGTGGCGGCGCTCGATACCGAAAGCGGTTGGCAGCGCGACATGGCGCAGCAGCTTTTGATTCAGCGCGCGGACAAGAGCGCGGTCCCGCTGTTGGAGCAACAGGCTGCGGGAAGTGCGAGGCCGCTGTGCCGGCTTCATTCGCTTGGCACGCTCGACGGCTTGGCTGCGATTTCGCCGGTAACTCTCGTCCGCGGATTGAAGGACGAGCATCCCGGCGTGCGGCGGCACGCGGCGAGGTTGTGCGAAAACCTCAAGGAGCGGCCGGCGGAACTGCTGCAAAAGCTGGCTGCGCTGGCCGACGATCCCGACCCCGCCGTGCGTATGCAGGTCGCGTACACGCTGGGAGCGGTCGCAGATCGCAGTTCGGGCGTGGTGCTGGGGCGGATGCTTTCGGCCGATGGCGGCGACCGGTTCCTCGTCGCGGCGATCATGAGTTCCGTCCACAAAGGGAATATCGACGGCCTGTTGGCCGAGTTCCTGCAAAACACCCCGCCTGACGAGTCCACGCGCCATCATCTCGATGCGCTGCTCGCCGTCGCCGCCGGACTAAAGAGCGATTCGGCCCTGGCCACGTTGCTGGAGGCCGTCACGCAGCCGACGGAGGGGCGGCACGCGACGTGGCAGTTCGCGGCGCTGGCCACGCTTCTGGATGCCCTGGCGCGGCACAACCGCCCGCTCGAAAAACTGCAAAAAGACGGCGACTCGCGACTCAGGGCGACGCTGTCGCGCCTGCCGACGCTGTTTTCCGCGGCGCGCATGCTCGCGGCCGACGCATCCGCCGCCGAGTCCGACCGCGCGGCGGCCGTGGCCGTCCTCGGCCGCGGGCCCAACGGCGTCGAGCCGGACCTCGACCTCTTTTCGGTGCTCCTCTCTCCGCAATCGGCGCCGTCGCTCCAGCAGGCGGCGGTGTCGGCGCTGGCGCGCGTGCGTCACGACCGCGTGCCCGCGATCTTGCTCGCCCGCTGGAAAGAATCCAGCCCCACCCTGCGCCCGCAGTTGCTCGACGCCCTGCTCGCGCGCGAGGCGTGGCACGGGCCGTTGCTGGCCGCGCTCGAATCGGGCGACATGGAGGCATCGGCCCTCGACGCCGCCCGTCGGCAGCGGCTGTTGGACAGCAAGGTCGTCGACATGCGAAACCGCGCGCAAAAACTCTTCGCCGTCGCGTCGTCGTCCGACCGCCAGAAGATCATCGCGCAATACCAATCGGCGCTGGCCGGGAAGGCCGATCTCGACCGCGGGGCGACTCTGTTTCAAAAGACCTGCTCTGTTTGTCACAAGCTCGGCGGGATCGGACATGAAGTGGGCCCGGACCTGGCGGCCTTGGCTGACAAGTCGCCCGAAGCGCTGCTCGTCGCCGTCCTCGACCCCAACCGCGCGGTTGAATCGCGCTACACGGCCTACACGGTCCTCACGAAGGACGGCGTCTCAACGACCGGCCTGCTCTCGGCCGAAACCACCGCCAGCATCACGCTCAAGGCCCAGGAGGGAAAAGAGCTGACGGTGCTCCGCGGCGACATCGAACAGCTTGCCAGCTCCGGCAAATCGACCATGCCCGAGGGGATCGAAAAGGACCTGAAGGCCCAGGACCTGGCCGACATCATCGCCTACGTCCGCACGAAGGTGCCGCTGCCGCCGCGGAAGACCTTTGCTGGCAACGATCCCGCTCTCGTGCGCCCGGCCGCGGATGGCTCGCTGCTCCTGGACACCTCGACGTGCGAAATCTACGGCAGCACGCTCGTGCTGGAGGAGACGTACAAGAATCTCGGCTACTGGAGCAGCCTGGACGACCAGGCGGTGTGGCGCATCGAGGTGCCCAAGGACGGTCGCTACGCCGTGCACCTCGACTGGGCCTGCCACACGGGCACGGCCGTCAACACCGCCCTGATCGAGTCCGCCGGCCGCGTGCTGGCGGTCAAGGTCGGCGGCACAGGCACCTGGGACGACTACCGCCAGGCGGAGGTCGGGACCATGGAGCTTTCGGCGGGACAGCACCGGCTGGTGATGCAAGCGGACCGAAGGATCCAGGGCGCGCTCATCGACCTGCGCTCGATCAAGCTCGTGCCCAAGTAGGTGGGCACGGCCGGCACCGCCCACCCCTTGATGACTGCGTCGCACGCCAGCACGGCCATTTCCCGCCCGCGCTGCTGCTGTCGCTCTCAATGCACGTGCGGCGGGCGATTTCTCGCCGCATCTCCTTTCGCGCCGTCCGGCGAGGCGAGTCCGCCGGCGGCGCCAGCGTGTCGTCGATTGCGCATCGCCAGCGGAGCGAACGTGACACGGCGCCGCTACGCGTTTGTACGAATTACAGCGACTTTGACCGCGGCAGCAAAGAATCGGACCTGCGGCGGCGCAATTCCGCCTGCCAACGCGCGCATTTGCGACCCCGCGCGCGAAGATGGATCGCCGCGGCAAACTTTGCGGCCGCTGTCAGCGCTGCGCAGTCCGATCCGCATCCGGTTCGCGCGGTTTGGCACCGCAGTTGCGTTTCCATCCCTCTTAGAAAACCAACTACGCCCTGGCCCCCGTGAGTCTCGTGCGTAGCATTGCAAGGGACAAGCAGAAGGAAAGGAAACCACCATGAACAAGATCATTCTCATGTGCACGGCGGCCGTCATGCTCTTCGGGTCGGTGGCCAGGGCGCAGAACGGCGACTGGGCCGTCGCCCGGCCGGTCTACCGGACGCAGGTCGCGCGGCAGGTTCCGGCGCAGCAAGTTCCTGTGCAGCAGGTCGCCCTGCGGCAGGTTCCTGCCCAGCAGGTGCAGGTCGTCCGCTACCAGACGGTCGACGCCTCGGGCGTGCCCGTCGAGTACACCGTGACCAGCTCGCCGGTCTACGCCAGCGGGCAGACCGTGCAGGCGCTGCAGACGGTGCCGCAATACGCGGCGCTGCAGCCTTGCCAGTGCGTCCCGGTGTGCCAGACGCAAACGTACACGGCCGGCCTGGGCTACGAGCAGCGGGTGCCGGTGGCGGTCTACCGGCCGCTGTTGGGCCTGGGGAGCGAGCGGCCGGTCTACATCGGCCGCGGCGTCCTGGGTCAGCCCAAGGCCTTCGTCGAGGGCCAGCCGGTGCGGAACGCGATCCGCTGGATCATGCCGTAACGAAACAAACGCCCGGCCCGGCCGCAGCGAATTCACGCCTGAGACCGGCATCCAACCTGCGGCCGCAGCCGGCAAGGCTCCCCCGAGAACACCTCGGGGGAGTTTTCGTTTGCGCGTTTCGACCCTGCCTTCTTTTCGTCGTCCTCGTCCTCGTTCTCGTACTCGATCTCGATGGTGAGTTCGCCGCCCGCAAGCTAACATGAGAACCGAGCCTCATCACGGCCGGCACGGTCCACCTACCTCGGCGCAGTCCGTCGCGCAGATCGCTTCTTCATGCTCTCCTTCTTTTCCCCCTCCTGCCCGCTCAACACCTGGGAAAAGACCTGGACCGAAACGCGCATGCGCTGGCTGGCCGATCGACTGGGGATTGCCCGGTTGCGCAGCGCCGAAGTCGTCCTCCCCACGCCGCAGTTCTTCCCGGACCCGTACGCCGGCAGCGAGGCCGACATGCGGCGGCTTATGGCGCGCGTGGCGGGCTACATGGGCGTCGAAGCCCGCCGTCTGCAGCTTGAGATTCTTGATGACCTCGCCGAGGAGGAGGGCGACCCAACCCAAAACGAAAACGCCGATGAAGCCCCGCCCGAAACCATTCGCGTCACCCGCAGCCAGACGAGCGACCCGGAGCAGCTTGTGGCTGCGCTAGCGCGCGAGATGGCGCACGAGCTGCTGCTGGCGGGTGGGCACGTTACCCAGGACCTCCCCGACCACGCGCTGATCGCCGACCTCGCGCCGGTCTATCTGGGCGTCGGAATCTTCGCCGCCAACTCCGTGCTCCGCGAAGACCACTACCGCCTGGGCCGTCGGAGCTGGTGGACGATGCGCCGTCAGGGCCACCTGCCGGCGCGGATTTTCGGCTACGCGATGGCGCTTTTCGCCTTCGCCCGCGGCGAAGAGGGCCCGCCCTGGGCGGGCCATCTTCGCCTGGATGCGGCGTCCGCGTTGCGGGACGGCCTGAGGTTCCTGCGCCGCACCGGCGACACGCTCTTTCATCCGCGCGATTTTGACACGCCGGGCCGCCTTCGCGCCGCGCCCCTGACGGCAAACGGCCTTGCTTCCCGGCTCGACAGCGCGTCGCCGTCGGTGCGGCTGGCGGCGCTGTGGGAGTTGGAGAAGCTTGGGCCCGCGGCGGCGGAGTCCGTCGGGCCGGTCGGGGCGCGGCTGGCGGACGACGATCCGCACGTGGCGGCGGCGGCGGCGGTTGTGCTGGGCGCGATCGGCCCCCAGGCCGCCCCGGCCCTGCCGCAGATCCTCGACGCGATGTGCAGCACGCACGACTCGGTCCGCGCGGGCGCAGCCTATGCGGCCGGATATCTGGCCGGCCACGCGGCGCAGCTCGTGCGACCTTTGTCGGACCTCCTGACGGACGACTCGGCAGAGGTTGGCGCAGCCGCCGTGCGGGCGCTCCTGGCCTTTGGGACGGCCGCGGTGCCGGCCGCGACGAAGCTGATCTCCCTGCTGCGCTCCGCCATCATCGACAACAACCAGGACTTGGCGGAGGACGTCGCGCGAACGCTGTGGGCCGCCGCCCCCGCCGCCCGCGAGATGGTCCGTGAGCATTTTCGAGACGACGACGACTTGCACATCCTGGCGATGGACGCGGTGTCGCGCGCCGCGGAAGCGAGCGAACCGCCGCGCGAGGACCGCCGGCCGGATGCGGGAGGTTCGAACTTCGGGCCGGAGAATCCGGACGAAACGTGAGTCTTGACGACCAAGCGTCGCGCGGCGCCGGTCGCCGTTCGGCGGCCGGAAGGCATCTCTGCTTGCAATCCCGGCGGCGGGGGTCTAGCCTACCTGTGGCGATCGCGGCCGCTTTTTCGGCCCTTTTCCGCTCCCTCCCCCGAAAAGCGCATCTCGTCGAGTGGACCATGGCGATTGAGTTCCGGTGCCGCAACTGCGGCAAGGGCATGCGCGTTGCGGACTCGGCCGCGGGAAAGCGCGGGACCTGCCCGAAGTGCGGCGCGAAGTTCGTCGCGCCGGCGGCGGCCGGCGCGGAGCCGCCGCTGCAAGGGAGCCTGACACCGCCCGTGAGCGCGGCCGGCGGCCCTAGGTCGCCGTCATTCGGGCCGGACGTTGCGCCCGCTTTGAACGCAAGCGCCGGTCACGGAAGCTCCGCGGCCGCTCATCGCAACGGCGCTTCGGGCGAGGCGCGGCGCGCCCGGGCGCGGCGGACGCCCGTCGGGCTGATGGTCGTGGGGGCGGTGGCGGGCCTGGCCTGCGGCGCCGTCGTCACCTATTTCGTGTGGAAGTCGCTCTCGGGAGAAACGCCGGCCACAGGAACGGCATCGGTTGCCGCTGCGCCGGCGTCGGGCACAAATACGCCCAGCGCAACGACACAAAACACGACGCCAGACTCCACGTCCCCCGCCACGACGAACAAAGACCCGTCGATCGGCAAGACGCCGGTCGTTCCCGAAACGTCGCCGCCGCCAACTCCCGGCACGACACCCGACACCACGCCGCCGCCGGTCGTGCCGCCCAAGAACCAAAACGACCCGTCCGGCCCGACGCCCTCCGATCCCGCGCCGCCGACGGTTCCGTCAGAACCAAAATCGAACCCGCCGGAAAACACGCCGCCGGACAATCCGCCCTCGAATCCCGCTGCCAATCCGGGCGAGAAACCGCCCGGCGAAAACCCCGCCGTCAAGCCGGAAGAAGGCGATCCGAAAAAGCCCGCCGGCAACAAGACCGACAAGCCGGAAAAAAGGCCCGTCCGCGAGCCGCGCCCGACCAAGGGAACAAAGCCCGGCAACAACAAGAAAGATCCGAACGAGCCGGAGATGGCGTTTGCCGAAGACGGCACGTGCCTCTACTGCCTGGGATTGCAGTTCGTGCCGCTCACCAATCCCAAGGCCTACGTCCACTTCGAGGGCGAGAAGGCCCCCAAGCCCGAAACGTGCGTCCCCTGGCGCCCCTGCCCGCACTGCCAGAACGATCGCGACCCCCAGGAGCTGGTCGATGCCGAGGCGGCGCGGCTGGTCACGTGGTTGGACAGCCACAAGAGCTGGGAGCAGCGGACGACGATGCAGTATTCGCGCGTGGAGACGAAGCACGCGGCCATCCACGCGCAACTTCCGGCCGACGCGGCGAGGCGGCAGGGGATGGTCGTCGAGGCCCTGGCCAACCACCTGCAGACGCTCACGCGCTCGATTCTGCTGACGCAGAGCCGGCCCGACAGCTTCGACATGCTGATCAACGCCGACAGCGCGGCCCATGCGAAGTTCCTGGCCCTGGCGCCGAATCTCCCGGAGTTCGCCGGCACAACCGACTGGCTGTTCGTGTCCACGCTGGGGGGCTTTACGGGCGACAAGACGAGCGTCTTTAGCGCCACGAAGGTGAAAGACCTGCCGCCGGAGCACGTTACGCTGTTTTATTTTTCCGGCCACAACATGCTCCTGGCGTCGCGATACAAGTCGAAGGACTGGCTTCAGGCGGGCTTTCAGTATTACGGCGAGCACGCGATCACGAAAAAGAACCGGGTGTATTCGATCAGCTACAAGGCCAACGAGCCGCCGCTGAACCAGGACTGGAACGCGGAGGTGAGGAAGGCCCTGGCCGCGAAGCGGATGCGCGGTTTTGAGCTGATGTTCCGCGTCGAGCTGCGCGACTACACCGTGCCGGACCACTTGCAGGCCTACTCGATGGTGGGCTTCCTCTTGACCACGGAGCCGCGGACGTTTTTGAAGCTGGTGCAGAACGTGGCGGCGGGCCAGGGCGACCAGGAAGCGGTCGAAGGGTCCTACGGCAAAACGCTCAAGGAGCTGGAAGCGGCGTGGGTGAAGTGGGCGATGGGGCAGTAAGGGCACGGTCAAGCGAACGCGCTTCTATCGTTGTGCGGAGCGGCTAAGGAACGGTCTGCCCGCTTTGCGGCGCGCCAGTGTCAGTAAGCGCCTCGCCCATCAAAAGTTGGTAGCCACGGTAGTTTGCGATTTTCGTCGCGATCTGCTCGATCAATTCTTCACGGCTAGTTCGCTGTCGCGGGCGAATGCCGATTTCCGCAGCGATCGCCTGGAGTTCAGACGCCGTGTAATTCTCGCCCTGCAATCTGGTGCGTAGTTGTTCGAGAGGAAGGCGCTCCAGGGCCGGCAGTTCCGCACGTGCTTTCGCGAATTGCTCTTCCACCGGCTGTTCGGTCGGTACCGGACGGGCGCTGGACAACGTGTTCGTCGAGCGGCTGTGGCGGACGGTGAAGTACGAGGAGATTTACCTCAAGGACTACGAGGAAGTCGCCGACTGTAGGGAAGGACTGGGTTGCTATTTTCCGTTTT
>JACOUI010000066.1 GCA_016177915.1 Planctomycetia bacterium | reverse complement strand
TTTGCAGTTGCCGTGCCAGATCGGGCGCGTGAAGGGGAGGAATCTCGCCGACCATCCGTAAACATCGTTCGCTCAACAATCTTCGCCGTCCGACAGCACGGCCGGGCGCTCCACGGGAAACCGCGTGCTGGCATCGTCCGCTTGTATTTCTTACAAGCCGCCGCGGGGCAGTTTGTAAAACGTGGGACCGACGCCCAGCCAACGCACCTTGGTCAGCGGAGCAGCTCGGCCGCAGCCTGCCAGACGTCGGGAGACGGGTCTTGCGCCGCCGCCGTCCGCAACAAGGCCATCAGGTTCCCGTCGTTCCGCCGCGGGCCAATGGGAAGGACTCGGCCCGCTGCGGGCGCAATAAACGTGGATGTGTTTGACTCGTGCTCTCGGGACGGCGTAAACTCTCGGTTACATCTCGCGGAAGAGTTCTTTCACCGTGCGCCCAGGGGAGCGTGGTGCGGCTATGGCGCGGTCGAGTCGACGGTTCGTCCTGCTTTCTGTCGGCGCGCTTTTGGGCTGCGTCGTGTACGCGCCGCAACCGGCACGTGCCGACGAACCACCCAAGGGAGAGGAATCGCAGGCCATCGTCGACGACATCCTGGCGAAGTGGAAGTCGTACCGGGACGAGATGCAGTCGGTGCGGTACGAGGCGTCGGGCTCGGCGACGATCCCCAAGGAGCTAAACAAGGGTCAAGATCACCGTCATGACGTGTCGGGCACGTGGCTCATCAATTTTGTCACCGGCGAGTACCGCGTCGACAAGGACGACCAGTCCTTTGACGCCAGGGAGGGGCTCTTTCGGCCGGACCGTGAGATATACTCCTACGTCGCAGGCGAACTGCGCCAGCATAATGTTTCCGTCACGCTGCATCGCGGCAAGCTGTTTGGCGAAGGGGAACCTGAGTTCTATTACAGGCGCCGCTTCTCGACGCCGTTCTGGAACCTGTGGAACCTGCCCCCGCTCGTAGCGCATGGCTACGTGCCACGAGCCCTCATCGTGGACTCAGACGAGAACCAGATTGGAGCAACTGAGCGCGACGAAGTTGATTTGCACGAGACGGCGCTTTTGGACGGCCAGGAGTGCCATGTCCTGCGCTCTCGGACTCCGCGGGAGCCCGGCGAGCCACTGTTGGAACTCTGGGTTGAAGACACCGAGCGGCGGCTGGTGCGGCGCGTGCGTATTATGACGGTGCACTCGCCGGGCGCAAGGTTCGTCGGGGCGGAGGTCGATCTGTGGTACGACGTTCGCGACGGTCGCGCTGCGCTTCAACGATGGCGGTGCGTGAACAATTTCCCAGGGTTGCCGGAACGACCGATGAAAACTATGGAAATGACCGTCACGGCGTTTGTACCCGACCCGCCCCTCACGTCGGACCGGCTTCAGCTCAGGCCCGAACCGGGGATGCTTGTCTTCAACGAGCGGACGCAAAACGGGTACTTTCAACCGGCGCCGGGGGCGCATGCGCCGCTGGCCGAGGTGCTGTCGCAAATGCAGTACGCACGCCTCGGCCTGATTCTTGCGGCCGGCGCCGTGGTCGTTGTCTTTGGCTTCGATCAATTCCGCTCGCGAATGCGGAAGAAAAAGGCCGCGCCGGCAGCCAAGGCCGGAAGATGGCGGCCACGCGCTTCCTTTGCAGTGAAAACGCTGCTCCTCTTCGTGGCACTCTGCGCAATCGCGCTAGGCTACGTGCGCGCCACCGTCACCGAACAGACGCGGCTCGTCACGGAGCTGAAAAAACGGGGCGCATACGTGATCACGGTCGCCGCGAAAGAGCCAGGGTGGGGCGCGGCTCTCCGGGAGTTTGTCAGCGGCGAACCCACCTCGGACGTCATCTTCCTCGGTCTGCAATCCACGAACTTTACGGATGACGACCTGATCGTGCTCGCGAGACTACCGCGCCTGAAAGAGCTCGGCGTTGGTGAGCACTTCACCGGCGAGGGACTCGTGCACCTGAAAGGCAACAAGACAGTCACCTCGCTTGGACTCGCGAATTGCCGCGTGTCCGATGAGGGTCTGAAGGCCATCGGTGAGCTGCATAACCTCCGAGGGCTATGGCTTGACGGCACGGCCGTTACCGATTCCGGCATGGCGCATTTGCGCGGCCTTAGCAACCTCAATTACCTCTCCGTTCGCGACACGGCGGTCACCGCCGAGGGATTGAGGACGGTGTTCGGAGACACGGCACGCCGCATCTCACTGGGCGTCGACAAGGAAGAGTACGAGAAGGTCAAACGACTCTATCCCAAGGCCGACGTGTACCTGCAAGAGTAGCCAAGGCGCTCCAAGCCGCGCCGCCTGAAGGCGGGACTCCAACAAAAAACCGGCGGACAAGGCTCATCGCCTCGCCGGCGGACATTTTACCTGCAATCAACCAAGCTGGCGGCTCGCTGCGTCGGCGGGGCGTCTTGATTAAGCGACACCCAACCCTCCCCTGCAAAGGGGGGAGGGAGCAATGCGACCTAAATCGACCACCCGCTCCGGTACTCGCGCTTCACGACGTGGGCCACCTCGGGGGCGTTCTTCGCCACAAGCTTCTTGGCGTCCCACTCGATCTTCTTCCCTGGCGAGTCCGCTTCCGCCGCGGCCCAGACCGCCAGGTTCCCCAAGAGCACCGTCTCGGTCAGCGGGCCGGAGTAGTCGGCGAAGTTCGACATCGCCGGCTCGCCGCCCTTGATCGCCTGCACCCACTCCTCGAAGTGCCCCGGCGAACGCTTGAACTCGACTTCCGGATCCTCGATCGTGTCCTTCGACAGGATGCGGCACTTGTTCTCGGCGTAGTCGCCCGGAGCATACAGCCGCGCCTTGTCGCCGACCACGATCACGCCGCTCTCCTTCGGCTGCTCGCCGTCGATCAGGTCGCTGCCGGGCAGGTTCTTACCGTCGTACCAGTACATCACGATCGGGCCCCGCGCGTCGGTGCCCGGGAACTCGTAGCGGATCTTCGACCGCTGCGGGTAGCTGTCCTTGTTGTGGCCGGAGGTCGTGGCCTGAACCGACGTCGGGTGCTTGAGGTCGAGGGCCATGTAGGGCATGTTCAGCGTGTGGCAGGCCATGTCGCCCAGGGCGCCGGTGCCGAAATCCCACCAGCCGCGCCAGGCGAAGGGATGGTAGCCGTTGCCGTAGGGCCGCTCCGGCGCCGGGCCGAGCCAGAGGTCCCAATGGACGTAATCGGGGACCGTGGCTTCCGCGGGGCGCGGACCGCCCTGCGGCCAGATCGGCCGGTTCGTCCAGACATGGACCTCGGTGATCTTGCCGAGCACTCCTGACTTGACCACCGCCGCCGCGCGCCGGAGCGTCGCGCCGGCCGTGCCCTGATTGCCCATCTGCGTGGCGACCTTCATCTCGCGCGCGACCTCGCCCATGCGGCGGGCTTCGTAGAGCGAGTGCGTCAGCGGCTTCTGGCAGAAGCAGTGCTTGCCGAGCTTCATGCCCATGATCGAGGCCGCCGCGTGGTTGTGGTCCGGCGTGCTGACGGTGACGGCGTCGATGCTGCGGTGCATCTCGTCGTACATCTTGCGGTAGTCGTTGAACTTCTTGGCATTGGGGAAGAACTTGGCGGCCTTGTCGAGCTTCTGGTCGTCGATGTCGACGATGGCCACGATGTTGCCGTGGCGGCCGGCGTCCTGCGAGTCGCTGGCGCCTTTGCCGTCGATGCCGATGCAGGCGAACCCGATCTCCTCGTTGGCGGCCCGGCTCGGCTTGGGGCTCACGCCGCCGGCCACCCAAAACCCGACCCCCGCCACGGCGGTGGTCTTCAAAAAGTCGCGACGCGTGTTGCGAACGCCCATGTGGTAACTCCTGAGAGGTTGCCCGCCGACGCGTCGCACGGAAACGTGGGGCGCACGACGCGGGATTACGGGTTCATGGTGATCCGGGGAACAAGGGGGACGTTCCCCGGTTGTCCGAACTACTTGGGCTGGGCGGCGCCGGCCGCCTGCTTTGCCATAAGGTAATCGCTGGCGGGGCCGTCTGCAACGACTTGCGCCAAATGCGGCCGACGCCAAGGCGGTCATCGGCCGCGTTTCACGGGAAAAACGGCTTGAGCCAGCCGAGCGCAGCCGGGAGAATCGACGATTCAGCGATCCTCAACTCGCCACCAACGCCGGTCCTCCCATGCGTCTTCCTTCTCCCCCTCTCCCCCTCCCCTTGTCCCCCCCTCTTTCTTGCATTGGCTCGTTCCGTTTGGCGAGTGCGGCGCTTTTGTCCCCGCTCCTGCTGCTAGCACTCCCCGCCGCGGCCGCCGACAAGCCCAACATCATCCTCATCCTCGCCGACGACCTGGGCTACGGCGACCTGGGCTGCTTCGGCCAGAGGCACATCCAGACGCCCCGCATCGACCGCCTGGCGGCGGACGGCATGCGCCTCACGCAGTTTTACGCCGGCTCGACCGTCTGCGCCCCGTCCCGATGCGTCCTCATGACCGGCCTGCACACGGGCCACTGCTACATCCGCGGCAACGCCAAATACAACCTCCGCCCCGAAGACGTGACACTGGCCGAGGTCCTCAACAGCGCCGGTTACGCGACGGGCCTGGTCGGCAAATGGGGCCTGGGCCACGAAGGCTCCGCCGGCGTCCCCACGCGGCAGGGCTTCGACGAGTTCTTCGGCTACCTCGACCAGCACCACGCCCACAACTATTACCCGGCGTTTCTGATGCGCGGCGAGGAGCGCGAAGAGCTCAAGAATGTCGTTCCCGGCGAGGGGGATTTCGGCAGCGGAGTCGCCACGCGAAAAATCGAGTACAGCCCGGACCTCCTGCAGCGCGAGGCGCTGGCGTTCATCGACCGGCATCGGGCCGAGCCGTTTTTCCTCTACTTCGCCCCCACGCTCCCCCACGCCAACAACGAGGGCGGCAAGAACGGCATGGAAGTGCCCGACCTGGGCCAGTACGCCGGCCAGGACTTTCCTGACCCGCAGAAGCGGCTGGCGGCCATGATCGGCCGGCTGGACGACGCCCTGGGCAAGATCATGGCGAAGCTGAAGGAGCACGGACTCGACGAAAACACGCTCGTCCTCTTCTCCTCCGACAACGGCCCGCACCGCGAAGGCGGCAACGACCCGACGTTCTTCGACTCGAGCGGCCCGCTGCGCGGGATCAAGCGCGACCTGTACGAAGGGGGCATTCGCGTGCCGACGATCGCCCGCTGGCCGGGCAAGATTCGCGCCGGCAGCACCTCGGACTACGCCGGCTGGTTTCCAGACGTGCTGCCGACGCTGGCCGAAGTGGCCGGCGCCACGCCGCCGACGAACCTGGACGGCGTGAGTTTCCTGCCGACGCTGCTGGGCGCCCAGCAGAAGGACCGGCCGCCTTACCTCTACTGGGAGTTCTACGAAGGCGGCTCGGCCCAGGCCGTCCGCCTGGGCAAGTGGAAAGCGATCCGCCGGCCGCTGGGGGGCGAGCGCATCGAGCTCTTCGATCTGTCGCAGGACCTGGCGGAGGAGCGAGACGTGGCCGCGGCCAACCCGGAGGTCGTCGCGCGCCTGAAAGCGGCGATGGACGAGTCGCACGTGGAATCGCCGCTCTGGAAGGTGAAAAAGTAGGGGGCACGACACGAGCGACGGGTTCCGAAAGCTCCGCCGCATCGCCGTTAGACTGCGCCCGTGCCGCGCGTCGGGAGTCTGCCGATGAACCTCCCCCAACAACCTGAGGCCACCACGCGGGCGATCGCGGAAGAATCGCTCCGCGAGCACCGGCATTACCGGGGCAAGATGCAAACGGTCCCGAAGTGCCCCATCCGCGATCGCCGCGACTTCGCGATTTGGTACACCCCGGGCGTGGCGGCCCCCTGCAAGGCCATTCAGGCGCAGCCCGAGGAAGTGTATGAGCTGACCAATCGCGGCAACACGGTGGCCGTCGTTTCCGACGGCACGCGCGTGCTGGGCTTGGGGAACATCGGCCCGGAGGCCGGTCTGCCGGTGATGGAAGGCAAGGCCCTGCTGTTCAAATACCTGGGCGGCGTCGACGCGGTGGCGCTGTGCGTGCGCACGCGGTCGGCGGAGGAGCTGATCGCCGTCGTGCGGGCCCTCGAGCCTTCGTTCGGCGGAATCAATCTCGAGGACATTTCGCAGCCCAAGTGCTTTCGTATTTTGGAAATGCTGCGGAAATCGATGGAAATTCCCGTCTGGCACGACGATCAGCAGGGCTCGGCCACGGTCGCGCTGGCCGCCCTGACCGGCGCGCTGGCGGTCGTCGACAAGCGCCTGGGGTCGGTGCGGATCGCGCTCGTGGGGATGGGCGCGGCCAACTTTCCGACGTACCGCTTGCTGGTGCGGGCCGGGGCCGATCCGGGGCGGATCGTGGCCTGCGACAGCCGCGGCACGCTGCACGAGGGCCGCGCGGACATCGACGAGCGCCAGCAGGAGCTGGCCGAAAAATGGCTCGTCTGCCGCCAGTCGAATGCGGCGCGCGTCACGGGCGGAATCGCCGAGGCCCTGGCGGGGGCGGACGTCTGCATCGCGTTTTCGCGGCCTGGACCCGGCACGATCCGGCCGGAGTGGGTGGGGGCGATGGCCAAAGACGCCATCGTCTTCGCCTGTGCCAATCCCGTGCCGGAAATCTGGCCGGCGGAAGCCCTGGCGGCCGGGGCGCGGATCGTGGCCACCGGGCGCAGCGACTTTCCCAACCAGGTCAACAACTCGCTGGTGTTCCCGGGCGTGTTTCGGGGCGCGCTGGATGTGCGGGCCCGCACGATTTCGGACGACATGGCGCTGGCTGCGGCGGGGGCGCTAGCAGCCGCGGCCGAGGAGCGGGGGCTGCGGGAAGACCGGATCGTGCCGGCGATGGACGACTTGGAGGTCGTGGCCCGGGTGGCGACGGCGACGGGCGCACAGGCACAAGCGGAACGATTGGCCCGCCGGCCGATGCCGCGCGAGAAGTTGTTTCAGGTGGCGCTGGAGACGATCCGCGCGGCGCGAAGGACGGCCGAGACGCTGGCGCGCGAAGGACTGCTTGGACCGCCGCTTCAGCAAGACTGAACGCCCAGTGAATTCACCGCCATGACCCGGATCACGATCGAGCAGTTGCCGCACGTTCCCGTCGCCTTGCGCCAGGCGGAGCACGTCGAGCGCAAGGGCCTCGGCCATCCCGACTCGATCTGCGACGCCGTGATGGAGGCGGTCTCCGTCGCGCTGTGTGCGGCCTACCGCGCGGCCTGCGGGCGCGTCCTGCACCACAACGTGGACAAGGGGCTGCTCGTGGCCGGTCAGTCGTCGCCGCGCTTGGGCGGCGGCACGGTCCAGCGGCCGATGCGGTTTGTGTTCGGCGATCGGGCGACGGCTGTCGTCGGCGGCCGGCCGATCCCCGTCGGCGAGATCGTGGAGACGGCGGCGCGAAAGTGGCTGCGCGAGCATTTGCGGTTCGTCGATCCGGCGCTGCACGCCGTGTTTCAGAACGAAATCCAGCCCGGCTCGGCGGAGCTGGTCGGCATTTTTTCGCGCGACGTGCTGTCGGCGAACGACACGTCGGCCGCCGTCGGCTACGCGCCCCTCACCGAAACAGAACGGCTCGTGCTCCAGGCCGAGCGCTATCTTAACTCGCCCGATTACAAGCGGCGTTTCCCCGAGGTCGGGGAGGACGTGAAGGTGATGGCGGTGCGCCGCGGGCGACAGGTATCGCTGACGGTGGCGGCGGCGTTCGTCGACCGGTTTGTGCAAACCGCGCAAACCTACTTCGAGCGAAAGCGGGAGATTCGCGACGACCTCGAGCGCCGGCTGCGGTCGCAACTGCACGACATCGACCGGCTCGACGTCGACCTCAACACGCTCGATGACCCTGGCCGCGGACTGGGCGGAATGTACCTGACCGTTCTGGGCACGTCGGCCGAAGGCGCCGACGGCGGCGAGGTGGGCCGCGGCAACCGCGTCAACGGCCTCATCAGCCTGCACCGCCCCATGAGTCTGGAGGCCGCCGCGGGAAAAAACCCCGTGAGCCACGTGGGCAAGATCTACAACGTTCTGGCCCACGAGATGGCCGAGCGCGTCCACAAGTCGTGCGAGGGCGTGGCGGAAGCGACGGTCTGGCTCGCTAGCCAGATCGGGCGGCCGCTCGACGACCCCTGGTCGGTCGCCGTGGAGCTGATTCCGGCGGCGGGGGCCTCGGCGGCGGACGTCGAGCGGAGCGTGCGCGAGACGATCGAGGCCGAGCTTCGCGACCTGCCGAAACTGATCGAGCGGCTGGTGCTGGGGCAGTTGCCGGTCTGCTGAGACGAGTATTGTAGGGTGGAGCCAGCTCTGAGCACGGTGGGCCTTCGCTCGCGGCTTAGGGCCTTGATCGCGGCGAGGTGTCGTTCCGGTAAGCGGCGGCCGGCGACGCCCACCGCTCGGTTCCCGCGAGCTCGACCTACCCTACCATGAACAATCGGGCAAAAAGGGGGACGCCGGTGCAAGCACCGATCCGCTGCATCATCCTGGGCGCGGCCGGCCGCGACTTTCACGACTTTCTGACGTTTTTTCGCGACCGGCCGCAGTTCCGCGTCTGCGCGTTCACGGCGGCGCAGATTCCCTTCATCGCGTCGCGCAGTTTTCCGAGGTCGTTGGCTGGGCCAAACTATCCCGACGACATCCTCATCTTCCCCGAGGAGCAGTTGCCCGAGCTGATCCGCCGCTTCGACGTGGACGTGGTGTTTCTGGCGTACAGCGACCTGTCGCACGCGGAGGTGATGCACCGGGCGAGCCTGGTGCAGTCGCTGGGCGCCGCGTTCGCCCTGCTCGGCCCGAAGCAGACGCAGCTAGAAAGCAGCCTTCCCGTCATCAGCGTTACGGCCGTCCGCACGGGGGCGGGAAAAAGCCCCTTGGCGCAGTGGCTGGCACTGCACTTGCGATCCAAGGGCCTCGTGCCGGCCATTCTTCGCCATCCCATGCCCTACGGCGACCTGGCGCGGCAGGCGGTCGAGCGGTTCGCCTCGATCGATGACCTTTCGCGGTACGCCTGCACGATCGAGGAGCGCGAGGAATATACGCCGTACCTGGAGCAGGGGATTCCCGTTTTCGCCGGCGTCGATTACCGCAGCATCCTGCGCGCCGCCGAGCAGGAGGCGGGCGTCGTCATCTGGGACGGCGGCAACAACGACTATTCGTTTCTGCGTTCCGACCTGTCGATCGTCGTGGCCGATGCGCTGCGCCCCGGCCACGAGCGGGATTTCTATCCCGGCGAGACCAATTTCCGCCTGGCCGACGTGATCGTGATCAACAAGGTGTCGCAGGCGCACGCGGAGGACGTGGCGACGATCCGGGAAAACGCCAGGCGGCTTAATCCGCGGGCGGAAATCATCGAGTCGGACCTGCAGGTGGCGGCCGACCGCCCGGACGAGATCGCCGGCCGGCGGGTGCTCGTCGTGGAAGATGGCCCGACGCTGACGCACGGCGGGATGGCCCAGGGGGCCGGCCTGTTGGCGGCGCGGCGGCACGCGGCCGCCGAGGTGATCGACCCCCGGCCGTTTGCGGCGGGCTCGATCGCGGACGTCTTCGCCGAGTTCACCCACATCGGCCCCGTGCTGCCCGCCTGCGGCTATTCCGATCGGCAGATTGCCGACCTGCGGGAGACGATCGTGCGCGCCGGCCCCGAGGCGGTGGTGGACGCCAGCCCGGCTGGATTGGGGCACGTGATAAAGCTCGAGATGCCGATCGTCCGCGTGCGGTATCGGTTCCAGCAGGTGGCGGGAAGGAGGATGGAGGAGATTGTTGGGCGGTTTCTGGCGAGGCGCTCGTCGTAAGCGCCGGGGCGAGCGGCTCATGACTTGCCTTGCAGCCGTGCCTTGATCTGATCCCAAGAAGCGCCTTCGTCGAGGTCGGCTTCATAGGCCGCGATCCGGCGGTCGAGTTCTTGCTCCTGCTTGGGCGACAATTGCAGGGCTGTGGCGTCGTCGGCGACGCTGTCCCAAAGCTCCTGCGCCAGCAGGATGCGCTCGGGGACGCTGAGCTTGTCGAGGGATAGCGACTTCATCAATGCGCCCATGTGCGGCCTCGCCTTCACAAGAAGACCTGCAAAATCAACCTTGTTCCAGCCCGCCCTGATGGTAGCTGGTACGCGTTGTCGTCGGAACAGCACGAGCGACCCTAGGGCGTCTTGCCCAGCACCGGCGCCTCTTTCGGATCGGGAATGCGCAAGTCGAGCGCCCAGCGGACGCCGTTCGACAGCAGCGTGACGAACGAGGGATTCTCGAAGTCCGCCGCGTGGCCCAGCGACGTGTAGAACACCCGCGACTTGCCCGCCATGTTCGTCCACGCCACCGGCTCGGCCGGTTGGCCCTCGATCTTTCCCATGAAGAGCGCCGTGGCAGAACTGGCCAGCGGGCTGGTCTTGTAAAGCGAGCCGCCGCTCTGGAAGGGGAGCGCAACGCCGCGAACGATCGGGTGATCGGCGGCGCCCTCGGCGGCCGTGATCGCGGGAAGCTGCTCGGTGCCGTGGTGGCCCTGGTAGTTGCCGCCCAGGATTTCCGGGTCGAACTTGGGCCACTCGGCGCCTCCCGCCGGGCCGCTGCCCCGCGCGTCGAAGGCATGGCTCGACGTGCGGATCGCCACCAGCGGCTTGCCGGCCGCGAGATACTTCCGGAGCGCGGCCAGGTCCTTTTCCGGCAGCGCCTGCCGGCGAATGCTGAGCACCACGAGGTCGGCCTTTTCGATCGCCTCGGCCATGCCTGTCAGCGTGTGCTGCTTGGGGTCGCCGACGAGCACGGTCGGCGCCAGGCCCATCCGCATGAGCGTCTCGGCGGCGAAGTGCGGCAGCGTCTCGTCGGTCTGGTATTCCGGCTCGCTGACGAGGACGGCGACCTTTTGGCGGACGTCGGCCTTGAAGCGAAAGGGTTTGCCCCCCAGCACCTGCTCGCTGGTCACCGTCGGGCAGACGAACCGTTCGATGTGCTCGACGATCAGGTCCGTGCCGGCGAAATGGCTGACGTAGGGCCAGCGCGCGGGGTTGTACATCGTGTCGGTCATGTCGCGCATCAGGACGACGTTTTTGCCGTTCTTGGCCATCTGCCGCAGGCCGAAGGGCCGCCCCAGCACGCACATATTCGTGTGGACGCCCATCAGGATCACGTTGTCGATGCCGCGCTGCGCCAGCAGGTTCCAAATCTCCACGCCCGAGTCGCTCACGGCGTCGCGTTCGTCCATCGTCAGAAGGTCGCACTGCGACTTCCACGGGGCCTTGGGATTGCGGCCGAGCGACTCGAGATGCTTGGCCCAGGCGGCGTCTTCTTCCTTGGTTTCGTCCTCGCCGCCGTCGGACTGGTCGATGGGGTAGACGCCCTGCTCTTCGGCGGGGATTTTGCGGCACCAGTTGGCAATGTCGGCCGGCAGGTCGGCGGCGGTGGGCGCAGATTTGGCGCGCTTCCGCATCGGCGTGTTCTCGTAGGG
This sequence comes from Planctomycetia bacterium, assembly GCA_016177915.1. Classification (GTDB taxonomy): domain Bacteria; phylum Planctomycetota; class Planctomycetia; order Pirellulales; family S012-138; genus JACOUI01. Next base: position 1,207 of record JACOUI010000066.1, on the reverse strand, counting down.
CGCCATGCAACTGCTGGGTGCGTGGATGATGAGCACTCCTTGCTCGCGGGCCTTGGCGATGACCTCGTTCATCCGAGGCGCCAGCTCCACGACGCGCTCGGCCGCCCGCTTGCCGTGGTGCAGGTCCCACATGTCGCAGATGACGATGGCGGTCTTCTCGGGCCGCCAGTCCAGCTTCTTCTCCTTGGCGACGTACTTGCCGCTGGCGTCTTTCTCGCGGTAGCGGGCAGTGAGGGAGAGGTTTTCCGCGGCGGACGCCAGGCTGCCCGCCAGCAGAGTTGCCGTGACGACGAAGGACAGCAAACGTTTGAGACGGGAGGATTCAAGACGACGCATGCGAGCGACCTCCGCCAATGGGAATTGTGCGTCCGTTGAGCGTGCGTGCGAGGAAGAGAGCAGCCTGAGTTTAACGACCGCCGCGGCCACGGGCCACCATTTCGTTTACAGTGGAATGCCATGCTCGGCCGCCAGGAGCTGCGCCGTCAGCTCGCCGATGAAACTGATAATCACCGCCACGTAGAGGACGCCGGTCGCGCTTTGCGTGTTGGGAATCTTGAGGATCTGCCAGGTCATCCAGCATAACAGCCAGAGGCCCACGATGCCGCACAGCCAGCGGAGGGCCAGGAACAGGCCGTCGGTAAGGCCGGGCGTACCGTGGGCGGCGATGAAAAGCCAAAGGCCCGCGCCCGCGACGACTGCCCGTGCCGCCACGGCCAGGACCATTCCCTGCACGAGACGCTTGAGCGGGTCGAGCTTCATCCCGGGGGCGTTGAGATACCAGTGGCCCAGGAGCATGGCGGCCATGGTGACGCCCAGCACGAGTCCTCCGCTGGGGGCATCGAGCCACCACAGGATTCGCGCCGCCGTCGAGGCGGACGACGGGATTGTGCCGGCCAGCCAATCGGCGGCCAGCGCTGTCGCCGCGACCAGCGCGAGCGCGACCCGCCCGGCCCGCGGCTTCTCGTAGAGCCAGATTGCAGACGCCACGTAGCTGAGCGCCGCGGCCACCATCGGCGGCCAGAGCGGCAAAGACTCTCGATCCAGAAACGCCAGGCTGGCCGCCAGAACGTTGAGTCCCAAGAGCACGTAGCAATGGACGCGAAAGTAGCCGCTGCTCACGTGGCGGTGCGACGTGAGGGCCATGGCCGCCGCCAGGCCGAAGGAAAGCCGAAACGCGAATTGGGAGAGGACGAGCACGGGATGGTGG
>JACOUI010000065.1 GCA_016177915.1 Planctomycetia bacterium | reverse complement strand
GGGAACAGGAGAGGGACAGGGGGGACAGGGGACAGGGAGCAGGGAGCAGAGAGTCAGCCCCTACAAGTACATCCCCACGTAGCCGCCGTGCTTGTCGCTTTCGGCGCGGATCCGCTCCATCCGCTGCACGGCCTGCTGCAAGTCGCCCGCGGCGATGTAGCGATCGAACTCGACGGCCACCGCCTTGATCACGGTTTCCTTGAACCACTCGACCACCGGCTCGGTCAGCCAGTCGCAGGTCTCCCGCGACAGATGGACGTGCAGCTCGCAGCGTTCGGTCTTCTGGTCGTTTTCGTCGGTGAAGACGGTGCCCTCGAACGTGAATTCGACCATGCCCACGTCGTCGCGGTTCGTGAGGCAGTAGACGCACCGGGCGTTGTGCAGGTAGTAGGTGTTGTGCGTGCCGTGCCGCTCGATGGCCGACTTGATGCGCTCGCACTGCTCGCGGAACTTGGGCGAGGCGTCGAGCGGCACGTCCAGCCGGCTCACGGTCCGCAGCGGCAAACAGGCGAAGGTGATGTCGACGTTGCGGCTCATCGTTTCCCCCGCGACTTTTTCCGCGTCTTATCCGATTGCCTCAGCTGTCAATCCCCGTTTCGCTTTTCGCGCCGAATGACGGCCACCACGTCCTCGACCGGCACGAGGAAGAGCTTGTTGTCCTGCTCGAAATCGACCGGGATGCTGTTCCGCGGATCGAGGATCACCTTGTCGTATTTTTCCAGCGGGTAGTCCGGGTCGTTTTCCACCTGGCTGCTGAGGGCCACGATCCGGCCGGTGATGACGGGGATCTTGGCGTCGTCGGGCAGGTGGATGCCTCCCTTCGTGGTGCGGCGCTCCTCGTCCTTGCGGACGAGGACGCGCAGGCCGACCGGCTCAATCAGGTCCAACGACTTGCTGCTGCTTTTGTCGGCCATCGACATGGTGCTTCACCGTGGGGTAGGCGGCTTGCCTGCCGTTTTCTATGTGCGCTGGTTGGCGCGCCCTCGTGATTCCGACTCCGCTGCCATTATACCACGGCACGCGCGGCGGCTGGAACGCCAGAGGGCCGCGCGGCCGCTGTCGGCGCGGTGCCGTCCGGCAGCGGTTGACGAACCGGCCGCGGACTCCTAGCATCGAAGTCGCGCGGACGTGTTCGCGGACCGCCTCGCCCATCGCCCGGAGCACTTCCGCCCCGCTGGGAGGACCCCCGCCATGCCCCTGTTCGAGATCGAGACCGACGCACACATCATCATCACCTGGGCCCCGGACGAGAGCGAGGCGCACGGCGTGGTCCGCAGCGCCTACCCCAACGACCGGGTCGTGCGCATGACCAAGCGGCCGCGCGACACCTGGGTGATTTCCAAGGGGGCGCTGGGCCTGCGGGGATCGGGCGACATCTGCGTCACCGCCCGCGACTGCCTCGCCAAGGCCGCCGGCGACAAGGTCCACGCCATCCGGCTCTACATGCAGGAAACAGGCACCGACCTGGAGCGCGCCCGCAAGGTCATCGAGTCGAACATGGTGATGGGCTGGTAGCGCCGGTCGCCGGCGCGCCAATCTCTCGGGTCGCACTGGCAGTGGTTCGCAGATTCTTCATGCCCGTGTTGCGAAACCCCCGCGCGCGTCGGTAGAATCACTTGAGCCGTGCTGGTGGGGGGAGCCGGACCCACATCGGCGGGCCAGCCGGGCTGGCCCGCGCGGCCGAGGGAGCGCCTGATCTTTCGGTTCCGTCGTTGCGCGTCCCTCTGGCCGGATTGCCGACCCCTTCTCGGCGGCGCTGGTGGTCTCAGCATCCGTACCGTCCATCCATCATTGGGGAGTCATCCATGTCATGCAGGACCGGTTTGCCCAGGGAGCGGGGGTTTACGCTCGTCGAGCTGCTCGTCGTCATCGCCATCATCGGGATTTTGATCGCGCTGCTTTTGCCCGCCGTGCAGGCGGCGCGCGAGGCCGGCCGGCGGACGCAATGCTCCAATAACCTGCACCAGATCGCGCTGGCGTTCCACATGCACCACGACGTGCACAATTTCCTGCCGGACGGGGGCAAGAACATCTGCGACGCACCGGTCGACCCCTCGGTCGCGATGAATTGCAGCTCGCCGCCCTGGGGCTGCTGCGGTCCTCTGAACCGCTCCGAATGGAGCTGGACCTACCAGATCATGCCGGTCATGGAGCTGTCGACCATCCATAACACGGCCAACAATAACGTCGTCTTCCGCACCCCGGTTCCCAACTACTACTGCCCGACCCGGCGCAATCCGATCCTCTACCGCAACCGCGCGAAAATCGATTACGCCGGCTGCGCGGGCGCCAACCAGAGGGACGGCATGCTGGTGCGCGGCGGCCTGCCCCGCATCACGCTGGGCGTGGTCATCGACGGGCTGTCGAATACGGTCATGGTCGGCGAGAAGCAGCTCAACATCATGCGCTTCGGCTTGACTTACGACGACAACGAGCCGGCCGTGGCGCCCGGCTGGGACTCGGAGATCTTCCGGGTCGGAAACCTGAGGGCTCCGCCCGGTCCCGATTTCGAGCACACGTCCTTATTCAGCGCGGACCCCAACGCCGGATCAAACCGCTTCGGCTCGTCGCACCCGACGCTGTTCCTGATCGGCCTGGGGGATGCCTCGGTGCGTCCCGTTCGATTCGGCGTCGACCCGGAGATGTTCCGCCGCGCCTGCGTGCGGCATGACCGGCTGGCCTGGAACTTCTAGCGCCCAGCGAACAACGACCCCTGGCAGGAACGAGTCCGATGCCGCAGTCCCCCAGTTCGTCGCGTGAGAGGGCACTTTTCAGCACGGCGCGGCGCTGGCCGGCGCTCGTGCTCGTGCTCCTTTCCGGGTGCTGGGACGCCGGCCAGGCCGTAGCGCCGGCGCCGCTATCGGCCGAAGAGGACCGCCGGCTCCAGGAGCAGGACGACGCCGCCCGCCCCCAACCCTCTGAGCGCAAGGGGGGAGGGAGACGTCTCGCGGTGCGAGACGGCTCCGTCAGGGCGGATCGTACCCGCCCGGATGAAACGGGTGGCAGCGGCAAATCCGCCACGCCCCACGCAAGCTCCCGGACACCGCCCCGTACTTCCGCACCGCCTGAATAAAGTAGTTGCTGCACGTGGGCTGAAAGCGGCACTGCCGGCCGAAGATCGGACTCAAGAGAATCTGATACAGGCGGACCATCCCGATCAGCGCCAGCGCAGGCAAGTTCCAAAGCAGCCGCAACAGCCGCACCGCTGTGCTGGGTGGCACGCCCTGAGCTTCGCCCGCCTGCGGTTGACTGCATGAATTGTCCATGCGCGTAGAAGATAGGTTGCCGCCGTGCACCGAATCCGAAGGGCGTGCTTGGTTGCAGGCTTGCGATACGGTGCCGCTCGACTCGCCCGAAACACTCTCGTGCCGCTTCGTGTGCTCCGCGAGTTCCTCCGGCGACGCCGGCGATTCTGAAACTCGCACGTGCGCCTGATCGCTCATGGCGAGTTCCTCTGCAGCATTTCGGAAAGACGCTGAGCGAGCCGCACCAGCGACGAGCGCACCTCGGCCAGCTTCGGACGCACGCCTCCCCGCGGCACGACGACCAGGTCGATCCCCCCGGGCATTTCGCCGCGCGCCAACCGAAACGACTCCCGCAGCAGCCGCTTCCAGCGGTTCCGCGCCACGGCATTGCCGACTTTCTTGGAAACCGCCAAACCGAGCCGCGCGTGCGCCATTCCGTTTTCACAGCCGTACACCAGCAACAACTCGTCCGACGCCCGGCGCCGCCGCTGGAAAACCCGATGGAAGTCCGCCGTGGTCTTCAAGCGCTGCTCGCGGGGGAAACGAAATTCTGCCATCGGCTTATTGTCGCCCTTCGCTCCGCGAAAGGGCGCTCTTTCGCGGAGCGAAAGACGACACTTGTTTTTCGTTGGGCCCTTACGGCTTGAACCGGCGGACGCGGTGGTTTTCGCTATCGCCAATATACACCGTCCCGTCCGGTCCGACACAAATGCCGTGCGGCCGCTTGAGCTTGGCCAGGGTCGCGTCCTTCCCGTCGCCGTTGTAGCCCTGGCCGTTGGGACCGGTTCCAGCAATCGTTTGCACCGACCCGTTCTTCGTGTCGATCCGGCGAATGGCGTGGTTCTCGGTGTCGGCGACGTACACGTGCCCGTCCGGCCCGACGGCGATCCCTTTGGGACCGTCCCACGTTGCGCCCAGCGCCGGCCCGGCCCCGCTGTAGCCCTTTTGCCCGGTCCCGGACGCGCGGAACAAGAATCCGCGCTTCAGGTCCAGCCGCCAGACGCTGTTCCCTTCGCGGAGCGCGATCCACATCGTGTCATCGACGATGGCCAGCGCGCGCGGGCCCAGGATCGGGCCGCCCTCGGCCTTCTGGCCGTCCTGGGGCGCCTGCTTGCCGCCGTTGCCGGCGATCGTGCGAATGAAACCCGTGGCTGGATCGACGCGGCGGATGCGGTGGTTGCCGATGTCGGCGATGTAAATCGCGCCGCCAGCGTCCAGCGCGAGGCTGTGCGGCTGCTGAAGCTGGGCCTTGTCGGCCGGGCCGTTGTCGCCCGAGAACCCCGGCTTGCCCGTCCCCGCCACCGTGGAGATCGTCTTCCGCTGGGCGTCGACCTTGCGGACCACGTGGTTCTGCATCTCGACGAAGTACATGTTTCCCTGCGCGTCGAACCGAACTTCGTAAGGCTCGTTGACGAGCGCCTTCGTCGCCGGGCCGCCGTCGCCCGCGTAGCCCTTCTTGCCGCAGCCGGCGACCGTCGTCAGTTGTCCCGTATTCAGGTCCAGCCGCCGCACGCGATGATTCGTGACCTCGCAGATGTAGAGGGCCCCGTCCGGGCCGATTTCGACGCCGAACGGATTGCCGACGTTGGTCGTCACGCCGACTCCCGCCTCGCCGCCGTCGGCGTCCTGTCCCGTGCCGGCGATCGTCTCGATCTGTCCGGCGGAAGCGACCAACGAGAGCATCGCAGCGCCGATCGCCGCGGCCAGAGCGCCGAACCGCCGCAGCACACTCATGATTCGCCTCCTCTTCTACGTCGCAACCATCTTCCGCATCGGCTAGCTTATTGGCGGGCGCGGGGAATGCAACCGGAAGCAGGTCGTCGACGGGCGGCGCATCGCCCAGGGGATGTCGGACAGCCCGGCCGTTTCCTTTTCACAGCACGTGCCGAGGTTGCTATCCGGGGACGCGAAATGAAACTCGCGGCGATCTACGGTGCTCTGTTTCTTGCATGGCTTGTCTTTTTGGTCGCGCCGGCCGTGGTTCTGCCCCTTGCCTTTGCCGCAATCGTTGGATTGTCGTTGCTCGTTTTGTGGTCGGCAGCACGGCAGCGATGTCAGGGCTGGGGTTTTGGCCTGTTTTTTGGACTGCTGCTGATCACTTTGCCGCTCTGGATCGAAGGCTTGTATCGTGCTTTTGAGCCGTGGTCCGTTTGGCCCAGCGCATGGAAGGGACCGTCCCCGAAGGCCCCAGTCGCCAAGTCCGCCGCCAAGCCATAACTCGCCGATGGCCTGCGAAACCCCCTGACAATGCCGGGGTTTAATCGCTTGGAAGCCGTTCCGCGCGATTCTTGACGTAAGCTATTAGTCGTCAAAAGTTTGCGCCCCGGAGCATGAGGAGCATTCATGTCCACGCGCCGGTCCTTTCTCGCGCTTTCTGGATCGTTTGCCCTGCTGTCGACGACCATCCTCGCTGCGACGCTCGCCGCGGCCGAAAAGCCGACGCCCTCCCAGGCCGCCGCCAACGCCGACACGTTGCTGGCAGAAGAGGTGCTTTCGTCGGCCTCGGGCGAAAAGGCCGCCCGCTGCGACGACGCGACGTTTTTGCGCCGCGCGCACCTTGACCTTGTCGGCTGCTCCCCGACTCCCGAGGAGATTACCGAATTCGTCCTCGATCCCGATCCCGACAAGCGATCGAAGCTCGTGGATCGGCTTCTGGCCAGCGAGAGCTTTGGCCAGAACTGGGCCCGCTACTGGCGCGACGTGATCATGTCGCGCCGGTCCGAGCCTCGCGCCCTTCTCGCCGCGGGCGCTCTCGAAAAATACTTGACGGAAGAGTTCAACAAGGGCACAAGCTGGATCGACATCACGCGCTCCTTCATCACCGCCACCGGCGACGTGCAGGAAGTCGGCGCGACGGCCCTAATCATGGCCCAGGAGGGCAAGGCCGAGGAAACCACCGCCGAAGTCGCCCGCATCTTCCTGGGCATTCAGATTCAATGCGCCCAGTGTCACGACCACCCGACCGACCGCTGGAAGCGGCAGCAGTTTCACGAGTTGGCTGCGTTCTTCCCGCGCATCGCCGTGCGGCCCGTGCAGCAGGACGGCAACCGGCGGAGCTTCGAGGTCGTTTCGGTGAATCGCGAGCAGCGCTTCCGCGGCCCGATGGGCGCCCGCGGCAGCATGGAACACTACATGCCGGACCTGGACAATCCCACGGCCCGGGGCACGCTCGTGCAGCCGAAGTTCTTCGCCAACAACCGCACGGCGGAAAAAGGCCTGTCGGACGAAGAACGCCGCACGCTTCTGTCCAACTGGCTCACGTCCGACACGAACCCCTGGTTCGCCAAGGCGTTCGTCAACCGCGTCTGGTCGGAGCTGGTGGGCGAAGGTTTCTATGAGCCGGTCGACGACATGGGTCCCGACCGCCAGTGCTCCGCCCCCAAGACGCTCGAATACCTGGCCGACCAGTTTGAGAAGAACCAGTGCAACGTGAAGTGGCTCTACGCGACGGTGATGTCCACCGAGGCCTACCAGCGCGCCAGCCGCGATCGCCGCGCGCCCGACGGCACGCCCTTCGCCGCCAACTGCCCGCAGCCGCTCCGGGCCGATCAGCTCCTCGATAACCTCGTCTTGGCGCTCGGGATCGACACGCGCGGTTTCGGCGGCGGCGGGCGGGGCTTTGGTCCCTATGGCGGCGGCGGAATGCGGGCCGTGTTCGCCCAAACGTTCGGCTACGACCCCAGCCTTCCCCGCGACGAAGTCGCCGCCTCGATCCCGCAGGCGCTGTACCTCATGAACTCTCCGCAGATCGGCGCGGCCATCGACGGCCGCCGCGATACGGAACTGGGCCGGCTCTTGTCCACCGTTTCCGACGACAAGGAAGTCGTCTTCGAGCTGTACTTGAAGTGTCTCGCCCGCGAGCCGCGGCCCGCGGAAATCGACACCTGCCTGGAACACGTGAAGTCGGTGGGCGACCGCCGCGAGGCCTTTGAAGACATCGTCTGGTCGCTGGTGAACTCCAGCGAGTTCTTGCGCCGCAAGTAACCGCCGCCGGAACAAACCCGCTTCACAGGCGTCCCTTCTATAACGGAACAGCCATGAAACTCGAGCACCACACGCACGTTGCGGTCAATCGTCACGGCGTCATTGGCAGGCGCGATTTCCTCCGCGCTGCCTCGCTCGCCGGTTCGCTGGGCGCGATTTCCGCGTCGGGCGTCCTGCCCTGGGCCGACCTGGTCCGCGCCAATGCACCGGAACTTCGCCGGCGCGGCATGGCCTGCATCCTCCTCTTCATGCAGGGCGGGCCCAGCCAGTTCGAGACCTTCAGCCCCAAGCCCGGCCACGCCAACGGCGGCGAAACCAAGGCCATCCAGACAAGCGTTTCCGGCATCGAGATCGCCGAGAACCTGCCGAACCTGGCCAAAGTGATGGATGACGTGGCCGTCGTCCGCTCGATGACCAGCAAGGAAGGCAGCCATCCGCGGGCGCAGTCGCTCTTGCACACCGGCTATCTCCCCACCGCCAGCGTTAAGTACCCGACGCTCGGCTCGCTGGTGGCCAAGGAACGGCGCGACGAAGCCTGCGAGCTGCCGTCGTTCGTGCTGGTGGGCGGCGGGCGGGCGCTGGGCGTGCCGGGCGCGGGCCTGTTGGGCGTCGATTACGAGCCGTTCGTCGTCGCCCAGGCCGGCACGATGCCGCAGAACTCGCAGCCGACGACCTCGCAGGACCGCTATAAGCGCCGCCTGGGTCTCCTGGAAAAGCTCGAGGCTCAGTACGCCGCCGAAGGCGCGGGGCAGGTCGTCGAGGACCATCAAAAGCTCTACGGCAAGGCCGCCAAGATGATCCTCAGCCCGCAGATGAAGGCCTTCGACCTCGCGGAGGAGCCGGGCTCGGCGCGCGACGCCTACGGCCGCTCGCCGTTCGGCAGCGCCTGCCTTTTGGCGCGGCGGCTCGTCGACACCGGCGTGACGTTCGTCGAGATTCTCGCCGGCAACTGGGACACGCACGACGACAACTTCAATCGCACCAAGACGCTCTGCGGCACGATCGATCAGCCAATGGCCCAGTTGATTTCCGACCTCAAGGCCCGCGGCATGCTCGACTCGACCCTCATCGTCTGGATGGGCGAGTTCGGCCGCACGCCGCGCATCAACCCGCGCAGCGGCCGCGACCACTATCCGCGGGCGTTCAACGTCGCCCTGGCCGGCGGCGGTATCCAGGGCGGCCAGGTGATCGGCAAGACCGACGACGGCGGCTCGGACGTGAAAGACCGCCCCGTGACCGTCAACGACTTGTTCCAGACGATCTGCCACAGCCTCAAGATCGACCCCAAGAAGGAGAACATGAGTTCCATCGGCCTGCCCATCAAGATCGTCGATGGCGGCCAGCCCGTGAGTGAGCTGTTTGGCTAACCGCTCTGCTGCAACGACCACGTAGCAACTTCAGGCATTGGCCCTGCCCACCGGGATTCTCGGCGCCCCCACCGCTGAGGCCCGGTGGGCGTCTTTTTGCGCCGCGCTCGATGCTCTTTGTAGGACGGACTTCAGTCCGTCCCATTGACATGCGGCGCGGGTGGACAAATGGGACGGACTGAAGTCCGTCCTACAGGTTGCTTGCATCGCCTTGCGTCCGGCGGAAACCGACCTTGACCCGCGCCGCGCGATGGCCTATTCTCCCGCCCCACTGAGGTCACCGGCTGTTCCGTCGCCAAGGACGGCGGCGGCCCGGCCTTCGCTGCGGCAGTAGCAGTGAATGCGTGGCCGGTCCTGCACTGGAGGGCCGAGAGGCTTCTCTGCGGACCACGGAGCGAATCCGCCGGCACGGACGCTGGCGGCCGCTTCGCATTTTGCCGATCCTCCGGCTCAGGCCGGCTCGTCCAATCGCTCCCGGAACCGACGGAGTCCTCTGCCCCCCTGGGACGCCGACTTTCCGGGGGCTTTTTTTGCGCGCACGTCGCTGGGCAGGCCCGCAGAGAAAAAGCCGCAGAGAAAAACATGCGGTCGCACGTATTCGCCCCCTGCCGCCTTGTGCGGCAGGAGCGGGAGGTTGAACGGCCAAGTCGGCCGGCAAAAAGCTGCTGCCGATTCACCTACCGCACTTGGGGACCGTCGATGGCGGTCGCCCGCAGGGGCGTCGCGCGCAGGTCGATCACGCGCGGCGGCGGGGAATTCAGCTCGCCGTGCTCCGCGACGTAGGCTCGAAGCTGCTCGACTTTGGACCTGGCCGCGGCGTCGTCGGGACCCCTCGGCGCCGGTCCCCACACGATCCGCGATCCGCCGAACGTCACGATTTCCAGCTCGACGCTGGTCTCCGACGGCTCCTCGTTCCTGGCGGGCGACGGCTGCCCCGGAAGCGGCAAAATCCGCTGGCACTCCCACTCGCCCCAGGCGCCCCCCAAAAACGCCGCCAGCCGCGCGCCGGCCGAAACGACCGGGTCGCCCCAGGCCGTTCCCGCTTCGGCCTGCGGGCTGCTTTTGACGCCGGCCAGCCGCGGATAGGCGCAAAGCTCGTTGGGCGTGAAGTCGCCGCTGGGTAGGACGACGCCGGCCGCATCGACGGCGCAAAGCCGGCCGGCGCTTTCCACGATGCACGCCGGCCGGCGGTAAACCAGGTCCACGCGAAGCCGCGCCGGGTATTGCTTTTCGACGCGCTCGACTTTTTCCACCCACGGGTGCAGGCGGAAGGCGTCGTAGGCGCGTTTGGCGAGCCCGTCGTCCAGGAGCGACGCCCCGCGGTCCAGGCCGGCGCTCTTCAGCGCTTCGTCGCGCACGTCGCTGTGGATCCAAGGGGGCGGCGGCGTGAGGTCGACGTTCTTAGGGACAAGCACGTAATCGTCGGCGGTCTGCACGCGCTCGCCCACAAGCTGCCAAACGATCGCGAAGAACAAACCCATCGCGAGGAGCATGATCGCCGCGAACAGGAGCGTTCGGCGCGGGCTGGCGCTGGAGGCAGTCATGACGTCCCCGGGTCCGCTGAAGAACGCGTTTCGTACGACGCGCACGCGCGCCGGATCGTACGCGCGCCGTGGCCGGCTCACAAGGTCAGTCGGCCCTCGAGCGCGGAGAGTCAAACCGAGCGACCCGCGCGCGGGTTGCCGGCGCGGAGTGGGCCGCGTCCGCGCGAACTCCGCGCGCGAAAATATTTCTCAATCGCGTGGAAAAGGTGTTGCACATTTTTCATAAATCCGTACAAATACCAGTGATGCATGCAGCTAGCATGCGATGGAGACAGCGGCGCCGCCGGATGCGACGCCGCTTCCAACAGGTTGAAGCGTTGTGAACTTTGGCAGGATGAACAGCGACCGGAGGAACGTCGCACACGATTCGCCTGCCGCAAACCCTTGAAGGAGGTTGATCGTGGCCAAGAAGAAAGCCAAGAAGGCCGGCAAGAAGAAGGCCAAGAAGTCCAAGAAGACCAAGGGCAAGTAGGCCCGGTCCGACGCAACTTGTTGAGCGCATCACGCGGGATTCAGGAAGCCCGCCGCCGCTCGACCGCGAGCAACACCAAGAAAGAGCCGCCGGATGGAATTCGGGCGGCTCTAGTTTTTTGCGCCGCCCGTGTTCTCGTCCCGCGGCCGCGCGGCGCGGGGTATTGCCTCAACATGACTGCGCTCGTTCGACGGCCGATCGTTGGCATTCTCGGCTCCGGCGCCGAACCGCACCTGGACCGCGCGCAGCCGCTGGGCGCGTGGCTGGCTGCCTTGGGCGTCCATTTGCTCACGGGCGGCGGAGGCGGCGTGATGCAGGCCGTCGCCGAGGCCTTTTGCGAAGTCGAGGAGCGTCGCGGCCTGTCGCTG
>JACOUI010000064.1 GCA_016177915.1 Planctomycetia bacterium | reverse complement strand
GGCCCGCAAGAGGGCGATCTCGTCGCCGGAGGGGCCTTCGTTGCCCTCGGGCGGCATTTTGGGTTTCGACGTGCCGGCCAGCATGAGCAGCAGGCGGCTGCGGTTGGGTTCGGAGGGGACGAGGGCGGCGCCGCGCTTTCCGCCCTTGACGAGCGAGGCGTAGTCGTCGAGGACCAGGCCGCCCTCTTTGTCGGTCGCGTTGTGGCAGCCGGCGCAGAACTTGCGGAAGAGCGGGGCGATCTGGGACTGGTAGTCCGGCGCCTTGGCATCGGCGGCCGGCCTGTGGGGCGTGGGCGGCTTTGGCTCCTGGGCGCCGGCGACCTCAAGCGCGACCAAGCGCACCGCGACGAATGCAAGCAACATGGCAGAAACACGGTTCATGGCACGACGAACCCAAAGTGATTCCGGGGCAACGGGCCGCACCCGAATAGTCTAATCGCTCGCGCGAGCCCTGAGAACGAGGACCAGGACGCGGACGAAAACCCGCACGGGGAGGGCGCATTGCCACGCGCGCGGCTAGACCGTCGCGCTCAGGAGGGCCTGGAAGTCCGGGTCCGAGCGGAGGGCGTCGAAGTCCGCCTCGGCCGTCACTCTCTCGCGCAAGTGCCCGTCCAGGTCGATCGCGGCGCCCAGCGACACTAGCGCGCGGCGCTTATCGCCGGCCAGGCTAAGGTAGCACGCCAGGTCGTAGTGGACCAGCGCCGCTTTGGGATTGGAATCGCGGGCGTGCTCCAGCGCGGCAATGGCCAGTGGCAGGCGGTCGCTGTGCTTGTAGCACCAGGCCAGCGCCGTCCAGACGCGGACGTTGCTGGGGCTGCGGTCGGCCGCGTCGCACAGCGACTCGATCGCCTCCTCGCAGTCGCCAAGCTGCCGCAGGGCCTCGCCGCGGAGAAAAGAACACTGGCCCCGGAACGTGCCGAAGTCGCCAAGGGCGTCCAGGCACTTGAGGGCCTGGCGCGGCAGCTCAAGCTCCAGAAAGCCCTCGGCTTCCCGAAGCACGCGGCGAACCTGGATCGATCGGGCCCCTGACACCGTCACACCCGCGCTTTTTGCGATGGATGCAGCGAAGCTGCGCTAAGACTGCTTTTATCTTAATTTCCCGGCCCGCGCGGCCAAAGTGCAAAGCGAAAACTCGGCGCCGAATTGGCGGCCGCACCAACGGGTCAAGCCGAAAGGGCAAACCGAACGGGCGCGGCAAGCCTCGCGCGTTGCGCCGGTTTTGCCGGCCGCGGCGCCGCGGCGGCACGGCCAAAGGCGAATCGAAAAACGTGACAGGACGACGACGTGACGAAACGACGAAGTGACGGGCGAAAACACTCAGGGACGGCGTCCCGGCGTCGGCGGCGTTCAGGCCGGCGTCGGCCGCGGCGGCGTTCAGGCCGGCGTCGGCCGGTACGATTCCACGAGCGACAACCGCGGACGCGTGATTCTGAGCAGCGGCGCCAGGTCGTTGAAGTCGTCGTCGACCTTCGACAACAGGTCGGTCAACGCGGGGCCGCCCGGCGCCATTTGGCGATAAAACTTGTCGCACACGGCGCACTCCGGCCAGCGCTCGTCGTGGACGGCCGGCAGCATCGCTGACAGCGCCACCGACGCCTCCGGCGCCCGGAGCTTGGCCTGCGGCGCGAGCGTCTTGATCTCGGTGTGCATTTCCATGAGGTGCGCCATTTCCTCCGGCAGGTTCCAGTGCCGGGCCATGTGCCCCGCCACCTCGGCGTGCGTGAAGCCGAACCGCACGCGCTCGAGCTGCGAAAGCCGGTACTGGCTGCGATGCCGCTCCTCGAGCAAAACGGCGTAGTCGCCGGCGTAGCGCTTGGCCAGAAGGGGCACGGCCATGTCCTGGAGCAGCCCCGCCGCAAAGGCCTCCTCCGTCTGCTGCGAACCCAGCAGTCGCGCCATGTTCCGCGCGAAGAGCGAACGCCGCAGCGAATCCTGCCACAGCATCTTGAGGTCGAACGGCCCGCAGCGCGGGTTGGGCATCAGGCTGAAGACGGCGCTCCACAGCGCGAAGTTTTTGATCGTCCGCATGCCCACCAGCGAGATGGCCAGCTTCACGTTGGAGATTTCGCGCGCGAAGCCGAAATACGACGAGTTGACGAATTTCAACACCTGGCTGGTCAGGCCCGGGTCGGCTTCGATGGGCTTGGCGAACTCGGCCGGACCGAGCGTGGGGTCCTTGGAGAGCTGCAAGAGCGAGATGGCGCTTTGCGGCAGGGCCGGCAGTTGGGCGCCGGCGAGGATCTGTTTGAGGTCGAACGTGGCGGTGGCGCTGGGCATAACGCTCCCGGTGGTCGGCTTGAAACGAGGGAAGCCCCACGGGAAGCTGGGTATCGAATACCCAAAGCTGTCGAGACTTGCGATGGGGCCATTCAAAGACTAGGTTACGCGCGGCAGGGCGGCAAATCGCCGCAAAATGCGAGCGCCGCTGGGCCTTGCCGGGGATGCACGTAGCGCCGGCGAAGCCGCGCCGAGCGCATATTCGGCCCGACCGGAACTTCCGTCTCGAATCGTCAACGACCTTATGGTCTCTGCGGAGGGTATCGCCGTGGAATTGGGACTCGTCACCTACAACTGGGGCAAGGACTGGGACCTCCCCACCTTGCTGAAAAACTGCGAGCAGGCCGGCTACCAAGGCGTCGAGCTGCGCAGCACGCACAAGCACGGCGTGGAAATCACCCTCGACAAAGCGCAGCGCGAGCAAGTGGCGATGCGGTTTGCCGACAGCCCCCTCGAGCTGGTCGGCCTGGGGAGCGCCTGCGAGTATCACTCGCCCGATCCGGCCGTCCTCAAGAAGAACATTCAGGAGACGCAGGAGTTCATCAAGCTCTGCCACGACATCGGCGGCACGGGCGTGAAGGTGCGGCCCAACGGATTTGTTGACAACGTCCCCAAGGAAAAGACCCTCGACCAGATCGGTAAGGCCTTGAACGGCGTGGCGAAGTTCGCCGGCGACTACGGCGTGGAAATCCGCCTGGAGGTGCACGGCCGCGGCACGCAGGAGCTGCCCAACATCCAGCGGATCATGGACGTGGCGACGGACCGGCTGGTCGGCGTCTGTTGGAACTGCAATGCCGCCGACTTGGCGGGCGACGGCCTGGCCAAGAACTTTGATCTCGTGAAGGACCGTCTGGGACGGACGGTCCACATCCACGACCTGACGACCGACGCCTACCCCTGGAAGGAGTTCTTCGGCCTCTTGAAGAAGGCCAGGTACGACGGCTGGACGCTGGTCGAGGAGGGCAAGATGCCCGACGACATCGTGGCGGCGATGATCGTCAACCGGAAGCGGTGGGAAGAGCTGACGCGCTCCACGTAATTGCCTACCAGCGACAGTCTGGCCTCCTCCCCCTTGCGGGCATTGGTATCTACACATCTGGAATTCATCGGGGAAATCGCAGCTAGCAGACGTTGCCGGCATGGACCCGGGGTCGGTGCGAATGCCACCATTAGCCGGGGTTTTCTCAGCAAGCAGCAGTTTGCTATCAGGCGTCCCTCCGAATGGTTGAAAAGTTGTGTAGATACCAATGCCCTTGCGGGGGAGGGTCGGGGGGGGGTTGCCGGCGCGCGAAGCGCCGAGCGAGGAGTCTCCGCCGGCAGCCCGCGACCCAATCTCTGTGCCCGCGTTCCCTGATCGTTACTTCTGGAACGTGCCCCCGGGCTTCCGCGCCGTCGCCGGCGGCACGAAGCCCTTCTCGCCGCCCTGCCGCGCGGCGCTCCCCTGGGCCTTCGGAGCGTGGTGCTCGTTGGAGAGGAAGTTGTCGTAGCGGGCCTGGCTCATCATGTCGTCGTAGGCCTTGGCCATCTCCACGCGCAGCTTTTTCTCATAGAGGTCCTTGTAGATCTCGTCGCGGACTTCCTCGAAGCGCACGTTTGCGGGCTTCGTGAAGCCCCGCAGGTAAAGGATGATGAACTTGTCATCCACCTGGATGATGCCGGAAATCTCGCCCGGCTTCAGCGCGAAGGCCTCGCGTTCCAGGAGCGGCCGGCCGCCGTGCTTCTGGATCGGCGGCACCTCGCCCATGAGCGTGCTCGACTGGGCCTCGACCGAGTACTGCTTGGCCAACTGGCCGAAGTAGACCTCGTTCGGTTTGGCGCGGACCTTCTCCCATACTTCCTGGGCGGTGCGGGCGTTGTTGAGCACGATGGCCAGGCACTCGGCCTTGGGCCCGTGCGTGGCCTCGAAGCCCTTTTGCAGGTCCTCGTCGCTGACGGGCACGTCGCCGAGCGAAGTCAGTACGAACTTTTTCAGCGCCACGGTCGGCCAGACGACGTCGTCCAGGTAGCGGTCGGCCGAAAGACCCTGCTCCTCCTGGACGAATTCCAGCCAGCGCTTGATGTCGGGCTGGTTGTTCTTGACGACGCCCATGGCCTCGGCCGCCCGGTTCACTTCGTCGTTCATGTCGCGCTGCGTGACCTTGACGGAGTGCTTTTGGCAGTGCTGCTCGAGGATCATGCGGGCGATGGTGGCGTCGAGGACCTCGCCGCCGTGGCGGCGGATGCACTCCTCGCCCAGCTCCTTGAGCGTGACGGTGCGGGCGTTGACGAAGGCGGCCACGCCGGGATAGCGGGCCTCGTTTTCCTGGCTGCCCAGGACGCGCACGATCTTGGCCTTCTTGTCCAGCTCGTCGAAGATTTTGCCGGCCACGTGCGGCTCTTTTTTCTCGCGCACTTGTTGCGCCAGGCGCTGCATGACCTGGCCGTTGAGCGGGACCTCCTCCATGCGGCTCTTGACGTGGGACTCGCACTTGAGGACCACGAACTGGTCCCCGGCCTTGATGATCGGCGAGACCTCGCCCTGCTTCAGGCCGAACGCGGCCTTTTCGATTTCCGGGTCGCCCAGGTGCTTGCGGATGGGCATGGTGCGGCCGTCGAGGGCGGCGCTGCCGGGGTCCTTCGAGTAGCGGCGGGCCAGCTTGCCGAAGTCGTCGGGGTTTTCCAGGGCCGCCCGCAGCACGACCTGCGCGTCCTCCTCCGCGTCGCAAACGATGATCCGCGCTTCGACCGCCGGGCCGAATTGCGTTTCGTAGGCGGCTTGCAGCTCTTCGGGGGTGACTTCCATCGCGCCTTTGGCGGCCTTGCGCAGGGCCAGCGTCGGCCAGATGATGTCGTCGGCGTATTGCTGGGGGTTGATGCCGCGCTCCTCATGGAGCATCTTCAGCCACTGGTCGACGGGAATCTTGAAGCGGGCGGCGAGCCGCTCGATTTCCGCCTGGACCTCCTGCTCCGTGACCTCGATCCCCTGGCGCTTGCAGTAATCGACGATCAGATATTTGTGAATGAGGCTGTCGAGCACCTCGGTCCCGAAGCGGCGGACGCACTCGAAGGCAAGCTGCTCGCGCGTGATCGCCTGCCCGTTGACGACGGCCACGTCCTTGAGCGCGGCCTTGGCGGCGCCGGCCGGGGCGTTGGCGGAAGTCTGCTGCACGCCCTCCTTGCCCGGGCCCTGGGCCTGCGCGCTCGTGTCCCCTTGCAGGTAGCGGATGACGAGGGCGGCGGCGATGACGGCCAGCCCGGCCGCGACGATCCCGATCCCGCGCCAGCGCACCTCAAAAAACCGTCGCAAAGCCGCCATGGCTCGATTCTCCGTAAGCCGTTTTTTCGCAGCGAGTTGCCGCGATGCTGTCCTTGGCGATAAAAATGGCGGGGTACTATAGAAAGCGCGAATTGGAGGGTCAAGGCCGCTTGCAGCCACGGAATCAAAGCGCAGGCTGGGGGCGGAGCACCGACCCCAGCCACGGGGCCACCGCACGGGGCCACCGCACGGGGCCACCGCACGGGGCCACCGCACGGGGCCACCGCACGGGGCCACCGCACGGGGCCACCGCACGGG
>JACOUI010000044.1 GCA_016177915.1 Planctomycetia bacterium | reverse complement strand
GGCAGGCCGTCCCCACGTTCGATCCGCTCGGTCCCATGCTCAGCCTGCTGGGCGACCGGCTCAAGACCGCCCCGCGCAACGTGCCGGGCTTGCACTACGAGCTGCAAAAAGAACAGTTCGACCGCATCGACGCCGTCGATTACACGATCACGCACGACGACGGCCGCGGCCTGAAGGACCTGCCCCGCGCCGACGTGGTCATCGTCGGCGTCTCCCGCGCCTCCAAGAGCGTGACCTGCTTCTTCCTGGCCGCGCGCGGCGTCCGGGCGGCGAACGTGCCTTTGATCCCCGGCCACGCCGTGCCGCGCGAGCTTTTGAAGCTGCCGACGCGAAAGGTCGTCGGCCTGACGATGAACGCGCAGCGCCTGGTGGCGATCCGCCAGATGCGCTTGGAGCGGACGGGCGAGAGCCAGCCCTACATCGATCTCAAGCAGGTCGTCGAAGAGCTCCGCTTTGCCTCGCACGCGATGGCCCAGCACGGCTGGCGGTGCATCGACGTGTCGTACAAGGCGGTGGAGGAGGTGGCGGCGGAGGTGATCGAGGTGCTCCGTCGCGGCACAGGCTGAGATTAGACCCGTGGCCGTGGTCGGCGGCGCATGCTCTCCACCGACCCCGCGTCGACCCCGCGTCGGTGGAAGCGAGACTGACAGCTACGTCCGCCGGTGCCGCCGGAAATCCCAGGGGGTTTGGGCGTTTCTAGCCGCCAATCATCCCTCCACCGGCGCCAGGCCGGCGGGGCGGGGAGAATCCACGGGCGTGCGAGGTCCTGACCATCACGCCAGGATCTCGCGCACCACCTCCCCGCTCACGTCCGTCAACCGAAAATCCCTCCCCGCGTGGCGGTAGGTCAGCTTCGTGTGGTCGAAGCCCAGGAGGTGCAAAATCGTGGCGTGCAGGTCGTGGACGTGGACGAGTTTTTCCACCGCCCGATAGCCGAACTCGTCCGTCGCGCCGTGGACGTGGCCGCCCTTGATGCCGCCGCCGGCCAGGAAGATCGTAAAGCCCCAGTGGTTGTGGTCGCGGCCGCCGCCCGGCTTGCCGTTCGTCAATTCGACGGCCGGAGTGCGGCCGAACTCGCCGCCGCAGATCACCAGCGTCTCGTCGAACAGGCCCCGCTGCTTCAGGTCCGCCAGGAGCGCCGCGATCGCCTGATCGCACTCGCCGGCCAGGTTCCGGTGGTTCTTTTCCAGGTCGTTGTGGCTGTCCCAGGGCTGCACGTCGCCGTGGTAGCACTGCACGAACCGCACGCCGCGCTCGACGAGCCGCCGGGCGATCAAAAGCTGCCGCGCCTGCACCGTCTCGCCGTACATCTTCCGCACGTGGTCCGGCTCCGACGCGAAATCGAAGGCCTCCGTCGCCGCCATTTGCATGCGATACGCCAGCTCGAACGACTGAATGCGGGCCTCCAGCGCCGCGTCTTCGGCCCGCGGCTGCTGGTGCCGGCGGTTGAGCTCGGCCAAGAGGTCGAGCTGCCGCCGCTGATCGACCCGCGAGACGGCCGGGTTCTTGATGTTCTCCAAGAGCTTCTCGACCGTCGTCTGCCGCGTGTCGATGTGCGTCCCCTGGAAAATGCCCGGCAGGAAGGCGCTGCGCCAGTTGGATACATCGGCCACGGGCAGCCCCGGGCACATGGCGATGAAGCCAGGCAGGTTCTGGTTTTCGGTGCCCAGGCCGTAGTTGATCCACGCGCCCAGGCTGGGACGGGGGAGGCGTTCGTCGCCGCAGTTCATGAGCCGCATCGACTGCTCATGGTTGGGCGTGTTGGCGTGCATCGAGCGGATGAAGCACAGGTCGTCGACGTGGGCGGCGGTCTTTTCGAAGATCTCGCTGACCTCGATGCCGGCCTGACCGTATTTTTTGAACGTGTAGGGCGAGGGCATGGCGGCCCCAGTGGGCCGCTCGGTCGTCAAGTTTCCGCCGGGGAGCGTCTGCCCTTCGTGTTTTTTGAGGAGCGGCTTGGGGTCGAAGGTGTCGAGCTGCGAGGGCCCGCCGTTCAAATAAACGTGGATGACGTGCTTGACGCGGGGCGGAAAGTGCGGCGCTTTGGGCGCCAGCGGCGAGCCGGGGGCCTTCGTTGCGTCGGCCGCCGCGAGCAGGCCGTCGTCGAACATCAGGCCCGCCAGGCCCAGCATGCCCAGGCCCGTGCCCATGCGGCGGAGGAGCTGACGGCGAGTGAATGGGAAGGACGCAGTCATTTTTCTGGGGCGGAGGCGGGGCGCGGCGGCAGTTCAAATCCTCGACGGCGTCGGCTTCTCGAATTCGCGGTTGGCGACCGAGTCCTCAAGTTCCTTGGGCGTTAGCAGGATGATGAGCATGATGTCCTGCCAGGTATCCTCGGAAAGATTGTTTTTCAGGATCGGATAAACCAGGTCGCTCCTTTCGACCCGGTCCATTCCGTCAAATCGATCGCTCACGACGCGCACGCGGATTGACGCCGGATTATACCGGTAGGCCGACGGTGGGTACTCCTGCGGATGATCGGGAAAGTGCTTCAGCAGCAGTTTCTCGATCTTCTTGGTTTCGGCGGTCCGTTTCAGCTTGAGTCTAACCATTGGTCATCGGCCCGTCCACTTGGGCACCGAGCGGCGGACGTAATCACTCGTCGCAGCGGAGCGATGCGGATCTCCCTCGCTTGCGCGTCGGGTTAGTGTTGACGCTAATCCACAAACATCCGCTCATTCGTCAACAGCAGCACCTGCGCCAAAAGCTCCCAGGCCGAAAGCTGCGATTTCTCCGCGTCGTCGCGCGCCGTTTGAATTGCCGCGACGAAGCTCCTGGCGCGATCCAGCTCGTCCGCCGCCGGATCGCGGGCCAGGACCAGGCGGTACAGCATGTTGATCCGCCCGATGTCGGAGCTGATCGGCGCGATCTCCGGCCGGTTGGCGATGGCCTTCGCCTGCTCGATGACCAACGGCGAATTCATGCCGAACAGCGCCTGCTGCGGGACGGTCGTCATCGGCCGCCGCTCGACCGACGTGTCGGGCACGGCGAAGTCGAACGCCCGGTACATCGCCGGCAGGCTCTGCCGATCGACGAGTCCGTAAAGCGTGCGGCGCGAAGTCTGCGGACTGCCGACGATATCGACCGGCCGGCCGAAGAGCGTGCGGTCGAGCCGGCCCGAAACGGCCAAAAGCGAATCGCGCATCGCCTCCAGATCGAGCCGGCGGCGGTTCATCCGCCACAGAAGGCGATTATCCGGATCGATCTTGCGGGCGTCGGGCCGGTCGAGGCTCACCTGTTGCCAGGCGGTCGAGAGCAGAATGCGGCGGTGCAGCTTTTTCAGCGACCAGCCCTCCTCCCTGAACGTGGCGGCGAGGTAATCGAGCAGCTCCGGATGCGACGGCGGCGCGCTGCGCGTGCCGAAGTCGCTGGGCGTCGGGACCAGCGGCTCGCCGAAATGGTGCATCCACACGCGGTTCACCAGCACGCGGGCCGTGAGCGGATTCTCCGGCGACGTAATCGCCCGCGCCAAGTCCAGCCGGCCGCTGCCCTGCGAAAACGGCTGCCGCGCGTCGCCGCCCACAATCTGCAAAAACTGCCGCGGCACGCGATCGCCCAAGTTGACGGGATTGCCGCGGACGAACACGCGCGGGTCATAGAGCTCGGGGGCGTCGACGAGCACCATCGCCCGCGGCGGGGCCGCCGGCGACTTCACCGCCATGCGGTCGATCTCCTGCACCTTGCCGCCGAAGGCGTCGGTGTCGGCCCGCGACATGTAGCGGCGCGTCTGGCTCTTGGGGAAATATGCCGGGCTGTCGCGGCTGGTGACGAGCGACAGGAGCTGCTCGCGGGCCGACCGATCGACTGAAGCCACCCCCCCCGGCCCCCCCTTCGGAAGTGGGGGAGAGTCGGAAGCGGACCCCCCTGGCCCCTCCTTTGGAAGGGGGGGAGAGTCGGGCGACGCTGTGCCCGTTGCTCCGTCCGGCGGTTTCTTGCTCTCCTCGTACACCTTCTTGAGCAGGTCGCCGTAGGCGCGGGCCACGTCGGCCTTCGAGGCGAGCGTCGCGGAAGCCAGCGCATCGCGCACGAGGGGGTTGATTTGCCCCGGCGCCACGCCCGCCGCGCGCGACTTGCGCTTCTCCAGAATTGCCGTGGCCGCCTCGCTGAACTTCGCGCCGTCGGATTCGTCGATTTGCAGGAGGTCGTGCCACGGCCCGAAGACGGGGTCGTCGGCCGTCGCGTGCTGCGCAAGATAGCGCCGCCAGCGGGCGACGATCGGCGGCCGCAGGTCGTCCGGCGCCAGCGACAAGAAGTAGATCGCCGTCTCCAGCGGGTCGGGGGGCCTCGTGACCACGTGCGCCAGGTAATCGCCGACGCGCACCCGCGCCTGCTCCGAAAGCAGGGCGTATTGCTCGTCGAGCATTTTTTGCAGATCGGCCCGTTTTGGGGCGGCCTGGGCCTCGAATTCCGTCCCGCCAGCCACGCTCTCCGGCGCGGCGACCAGCGGCAGCTCCAGCGGCTGCTCGCACGACGCAAACACGCCGTACAGCGAATAGTAGTCCGCCGTCGGGATCGCGTCGTACTTGTGGTTGTGGCAGCGGGCGCAGGCGACCGTGAGTCCCAAGAGTCCCCGCGACACGACGTCGATCCGGTCGTCGATGACGTCGTGGACGTTGTTGTCGAACATGCGGCCGAGCGTGAGATAACCGAGCGCGGAAAGCCGCCACGGCTCGACTTTCGGCTCGATCAGGTCGGCCGCAAGCTGCTCCTCGACGAACCGATCGAACGGCAGATCGTCGTTGATCACGCGGACGACGTAATCGCGATACGTGTAGGCGTAGGGCCGCACGCGGTCGTCGCCGTACATCAAAACGCCGTCCTTCGTGTCGGCGTAGCGGGCCACATCCAGCCAGTGCCGGCCCCAGCGCTCGCCGTAGTGCGGGCTGGCGAGCAAGCGATCGACGACGCGGGCGAAGGCGTCGGGCGACGCGTCGCTTTCAAAGGACTCGATCTCCGCCAGCGTCGGCGGCAGCCCGACGAGGTCGAAATAGGCCCGGCGGATGAGCGTTTTTCGTTCGGCCGGCGGCGAGGGCGAAAGGCCGGCGGCTTCCAGGCGCGCGAGGACGAACGCGTCGATCGGGCCGGCCGGCCAGGAGTTGTCTTTCACGGGCGGCGGCGGCGGCTTGCGGATCGGCTGATAGGACCAGTGCTTTCGCGTGGCGGCGAAATCGTAGGCCGGCGGCTGAGACGACAAAGCGTCGCTCTGGTCGCGCGGGTCGGGGGCGCCCAGCTTGATCCAGCGCTCGAAGTCGGCCGCGACGGCCGCCGGCAGCTTCCTGTCCGGCGGCATTTCCAGCTCGTCGTGCGTGAGGGCCTTGAGGATCACGCTCGCGCCGGGCATTTTGGGCACGACGGCCGGCCCGCGATCGCCGCCTTTGCGCATCCCGTCGCGGAAATCGAGCCGCAGGTTGCCTTGCAACTCCGTGGCCTTGGCCGAGTGGCACTTGTAGCAATGCTCGACGAGCACCGGACGGATTTTCTTCTCGAACAGCTCAAGACCTTCGGCCTCGGGCGGACTCTGGCCGTTGGCCAGCGCCGCGGCCAGGAACAAGGCGCTGCCGGCGGCGGCGAAGCGCAGAATGCGCGAAAGCGGAAGACAACGCATGGCGGGTCGCGGCAGGTGGGCGATCGCAGTTGGTCGGACGGATTGCCGACGGCTGCCATTCTATTCCAGCCGCGGATCGGTCGAAAGGCGGACCGGGCGACGCCCAAAAGGGTATCTCGTCTACAATTTCGACCTGTAGTCGCGGCGGGCATTGCGACGGGTCCTTTCCATCGCGGCCGCCGCTGGCGCCGATCGCGGGCGGCTTCTTCCCCTGCGCTTTCGGCCCGGTAAGATAATCCTCCAGCTTTCGTCTGATTGCTGTCTGCGGGCGGCTGCAGCGCGCCCCATCGCGGGAGGGTTTCGCCATGCTTCGCGTCGGCATCGCCGGGATCGGCTTCATGGGCATGATCCACTACCAGGCCTACGGGCGGGCCAAGGGGGTGAAGGTCGTCGCCCTTTGCACGCGCGACGAAAAAAAGCTCGCCGGCGACTGGCGCGGCATCCAGGGCAACTTCGGCCCGCCCGGCGAGATGACGGACCTCTCGGGCGTGGCGAAATACCGGCAGCTCGACGAGCTGCTGGCCAGCCGAGAGGTGGACCTCGTCGATGTCTGCCTGCCGCCGTCGCTGCACGCCGACGCCGCCGTCTCGGCCCTGCACGCCGGCAAGCACGTCTTCTGCGAAAAGCCGATCGCCGTCACCGCCGCCGACGCGGAGCGGATGGTCGCCGCCGCAGAAAGCTCCGGAAAGCAACTCCTCATCGGCCAGGTCCTGCCGTTCTTCCCGGAGTACGCTTTCGCCCTGGCGACCATTCAAAGCGGCAAGTACGGCCCGGTGCAGGGCGGGCACTTCAAGCGGATCATCTCCGAGCCGAACTGGCTGAAGGATTTCTTTGACCCGGTGAAGGTGGGCGGGCCGGCCGTCGACCTGCACGTTCACGACGCGCATTTCATTCGCGTCGTCTGCGGGATGCCGCGGGCGGTCTTTACAACGGGGCGGATGCGCGGGCCAGTCGCCGAGCTTTTTCACACGCAGTTCCTCTTTGCCGACAAGAATCTTCACGTCACGGCCGCCAGCGGCGTCATCAACCAGCAAGGCCGGCCGTTCACGCACGGGTTTGAGATCTACCTGCGCGACGCGACGCTGCTCTTCGATTTCGCGGTGCTGGGAGGCGAGGCCGTTTCGCCGCTGCCGCTGACCGTCCTGGAGCCGGACGGCACGGTGACGCGGCCGCAGCTTCCCGCTGGAGACCACCTGACCGGCTTTGTGGCCGAGATCAACGAGGTGGCGCAGGCGATTGCGTCGGGCCAGCCGTCGGCGCTGCTCAACGGGGACCTGGCGCGGGATGCGCTCGTCTTGTGTCACAAGCAGGAGGAGTCGCTGCGGACGGGGAAGTTGGTCGCGGTGTAAGTCGTTCCGGCGAGCCGGAGGCGTCAGCCTCCGGGTGGTAGGACGGCCTTTCCAGGCCGTCGTTTCCGCGACGGCCCGGGCGTCAACGATCGCGGGAGACGCAGGCATCGGCAGACGACTACACCTTGGCAAACTGCGACAAGTTCAATCGTGTCACGATCGCCGCACCCACCGGAAACCTTGCAACCTTTTCGGGGTTTCATGCCTGCGGGGCGGTCCGCGTGGGCAACCTCGTGCTATCACTTGAAGAAGCCCATTAACGCGCGGGCGGCTTTTTTCGCGCGCCGCGCGAATCGTGCCGTGACGGCAACCCTCTAATTCTCTATAAGTTGTGGAGATCCGAACATGCGTCGCATCGCCGCTGTGCTGTCTGTGGTCCTGTGGCTGATGGGTGCTGGCATGGTGCCGGCCGACGACGCCCCGGTCGGCCGGATCACTGTCCATTACGCCGACCCCGCCGGCCGGGCCGTCGAAATCGAGGTCGTCATCGCCGATGCCACCGGCGGGCCCAAGCCCGAGGCCGCCGGCACGGCCCTGTCGGCCGAGCAAATCCGCGACCTGGAGAAGCAGGGCAAGCTGGACGCGATGGCCCGCGTCCGCGTCTCGACGATTGAAAAGCGGCCCGGCTCCGTGCAGTTCGGCGAGAGCGTGCCGGTGGCCACGTCGCGGACCGTGGGCCGTGGCTTCGGCGGCGGCGAAGCTCAGGCGGCCGTCAACTACTCGATGCAGAACGTCGGCACGATCGTCGAAGCCATCCCGGAGGTGCAGGCCGACGGCTCCGTCGTCGTGCAGTTGCAAGTCGAGCGCACGCGGCTGGAAGCAGCGTCGTCCGGCGATGGCGAAGCCGCAGCCAGGAACGTCGTCCCGCCGCGTTCGCTGACGATGAGCGTCCGCACGTCGGTGCACATCCCCGCCGGCAAGACGGTGGTGATCGAGGCCAACCAAGGCTCGGCCAAGGAGTCGCGGCAGACGTGGGTGCTCGTCTCGGCCAACGTGATCGCAGGCGCGCCTGGCCCGGCCGGCGGCGCGGCAGATGCCGGGAAGCCGGCGGAGGAGATCAAGATCTTCGCGCTGAAGAATGCCTCTGCCAAGGACCTGGCCCAGGTCGTCTCCAAGGTGATCCGCGGTCCGTCGCCCTTGAAGATCGGCGTCGACGAGCGGACGAACACGCTCGTCTTGAGCGGGGCGAAGGACGACCTCGCCGTCGTGGAGGCGATCTTGCTGAGGCTGGATGAGGAGAAGACGCCGTAGGAAGGCCAGGGTAGTATCCTGTAGTATCCTGATTCTCAACCCCCGGTCCCCGACCTTCCGGCAGGCCTCAAGACACCCCAGCCGCCGGAAAGGTGAGCGCGAACGCGCGAATTTTCGGAGCGCATTCGACGCGACACGCTCGCGGCTTTTGACGCGCGTATTTGCGTGCTCGCCAGCGATTTTTTTCGCGCATGCGGCGCGTTCCGTCAGCGTTTTTTCTCGCGAAAAATTCGCCTTGGCGCGTGCCCAACGCGTGCAGAAAATCGACGAACCAATCAGGCTTTTGCGTGGTCTTCGGCAGCGGGGAGCGCTTTTTTGCAGCGCAAGGACTGGCCAACAAGAGGTTTGCGACCTAAGATTACACGTAAGGCTTGACACGCTAAGCACTTTCGCTCAAAATGCCGATTCCAAACTAAGTCACTACCCAGCATCGCCGGTAGCTCCCCACGACGGGAAAACGGCTGCGACTGCTGGCCGTCGGAGCTACTGGCGACGCAAGTTGTTGGTAGCTTTAATTTTGCGCGGTCCAAAGATGGCGAAGAAAAGCAGCGACAGTAACGGCAAGAACGGAAAGGGGCGGCGAGTCGAAAAGCGCGTACCGATCGCCTTTCGCGTCGCCGATGCGCCGAAGCTCGCGTTTGCAAATCACCTGATAGTGCAGCACGACCCCAGTTGCTTCTACCTCTGGTTCTTTGAGGCACTGCCCCCAATGCTGCTTGGCAGTGAAGAAGAGGTCGCAAAGCAATTGGAATCCATCGAGACCATTCCGGCACAGTGCGCAGCCAGGGTCGTGATTCCTGCGAACAAGATGCAGAGCTTCGTTGATGTGCTCACGGGCAATCTTACGAAGTACAAAGCCAGCATTGAAAAGCAGCAGCGCCAAAAGTCAAGCGAATAGGAGTCGTCCGTGTCAATCGTACACCCCGGCACGCGAGCGAGGCGCAGCCGATCCGCCGGTGCTGCTGCCGCAGCCG
Source organism: Planctomycetia bacterium (assembly GCA_016177915.1). Lineage (GTDB taxonomy): Bacteria > Planctomycetota > Planctomycetia > Pirellulales > S012-138 > JACOUI01. The sequence continues at coordinate 11,075 of JACOUI010000044.1, read as the reverse complement.
GCATTCCGCCCTCCGACGTTTGGGAAATGTTCCGGTCCGTAACAAGAGAAGCGCAGCAGGACATGCTTATGGATGCCGATGCGAGTTCGACCACAGTCGAGAACTTCAAGAGGATCGTGAAAACTCCAAACACCTGCGCGGGAGCGTGGCGGGTTTCTGGCACACGCATGCCTCTCCGGGTTCTTAAGGATTACCGTGAATTCGGAATGAGCAATGAGGAGATTCTCGAAAACTTCCCATTTCTGTCTGCCGAGGACTTAGCGGCGGCATGGGCATTCATCGCCGATAATCCAGAGTCTGTCTCAGAATAGGGACGCACGATGCAATGGCAGGCTTTCTGGCCGACGAGAATGTCCATCCTGAATTGATGTCGGAACTGAGGCTCCTTGGTCACGACGTTATCAGAGTGCGTGATCTTGATGCTGGCGGGGCCGATGATCCAATGGTATTGCAGCTTGCGATGGAGCGAAGGCGCGCAGTGTTAACTGCCGATGTGTCGGACTACAGGCAGCTACACAGGAAGACTCCGTGGCACTACGGTATCGTAACGATCAAGAGGATCGGCCCAAATTACAAGCAACTTGCCAAGCGAATTGACGAACAGATCAAGGCGGCGGCCGGAAAACTAAAGGGCAAGCTGATTCACATACCGCTGCTCCCCGACGATCCGCCGGAAGAATCGGAATCTCAGTGAACCGTCATCGCCTACGTTGGCTTGGCGCCGGCGGCGATCTTGTCGAGCGACACAAGCTCGGCCTTGTCGCCGGCCTCTTTCACAAGCTGGCAAATAAGCTTGATCGTCTGGAACTCCGGGTCCTCGACAACCAGGCATGACGGGTGCGCCAGGAAGTCGAACACCGCGCCGTTGTCGATCGCCCAGCGGACCGCGTCGCCGATCGCCCGCAAGAACCAGTCCAGCTTCCAATAGTTCGTGCGGAACGCCCCCACGTCGCTGATCGGGCTCATGGGGATTTCGACGAGGCCCGTCGGGTAAACGAACGGTTGGGCCTCCTTCTGCGCGCGGACGATGTCGGCATACACCGCCGCCGGCGGCTCCTGCTTGGGCTTGCCGGTTTCGTGCCGCGGGTATTTGCTGCTGACCCAGGTGAAGCCCAAGTCCAAAAGCAGCTTCTGAATGTCCTCGCGGCCGGAAAGGCCCTCGGCAAAACCGCCGGGCGTGCGAAAGCCGTTGGCGACGATGCCCGTCCGCTCCTTGAGGGCCGCGCTGGTCAGGCGGATGTTCTCGCGGATTACCTGCTCGACGCTTTTGCCCGCGATCAGCCACGGCGCGCGGCGGAAGCGGAACTGGATGTCTTCGGGTTTTTGGGCCAGGACGTTGACGTGATCGTACGTGTGGTTGCCGATCGGATGGCCGTCGTCGGCCAACTGCTTGAGCCAGTCGGCGCTGGGCTGCTCGAGCACGCGGCCGACGCAGAAGAAGTGGATTTTTCCGCCGCGCTCCTTGGCGACCTGGGCGGCTTGGGCGGCGTACTTCTTCGTGGCGTCGTCGAGGTTGCCCTTTTCGTAGTCCCACTCGGTCATGCCGCGCCTGGGATACTCGCGGCTCATTTCCAGGTCGAGCGTGATGGCGATCCTGGCCTTCTTCGTTTCCGGAGCGGCGCGCGCCAAGAGCGGCGCGGAGAGGGCCGCCGCCGCGGCGCTTTGAAGGAAGGCACGCCGGGCGATGGCTGGCGGGCGATGCGGCGCGGTCATGGACGGCCTCGACTCGGAAGGGCAGCAACCATTTACCCCCGCACGACCCCCGGCCGGCTCGCCCGGCCGGTGAGTCAGGTTGAACGGCTAGGCGCTAGCCGCCCAACCTCTCGCTCCTGCGGCACGAGGCCGCAGGGGGCGTGTTTAGTTCATCTCCCCGAACGTCTGCCGCTGCTCCTGCCGCGCGTAATCCAGCAGCGCCTGCACGACCGGGTCGAGATGCCCCGACAGCACGTTGTCGAGCTTGTACAGCGTGAGGTTGATGCGGTGGTCGGTGATCCGGTTCTCGGGGAAATTGTACGTGCGGATCCGCTCGCTGCGATCCCCCGAGCCGACCAGGCTCTTGCGGTGGTCGGAGCGCTTCTTGGCCTCCTGTTCGCGGACGTGGTCGTAGATCCGCGACTTGAGGACGCGCATCGCCTTGGCCTTGTTCTTGTGCTGGCTCCGCTCGTCCTGGCACTGCACGACGATCCCCGTCGCGTGGTGCGTCAGCCGCACCGCCGACTGCGTCTTGTTGACGTGCTGCCCGCCCGGCCCGCTGGCCGAATACAGGTCCATGCGGTAGTCCTCGGGCTTGAGGTTGACTTCGACGTCCTCCGGCTCGGGCAGGACGGCGACGGTGGCGGCGGAGGTGTGGATGCGGCCTTTGGCTTCCGTCTCGGGGACGCGCTGCACGCGGTGGCCGCCGCTCTCGAACTGTAACGTGCGGAAGGCGCCATCGCCTTCCACGCCCAGGACGATTTCCTTGAAGCCCCCCAGCTCGGTGGGGCTCATTTCCATGACCTCGACCTTCCAGCCGCGCTTTTCGCAGAATTTTCTGTACATGTCGTAGAGGTCGCGGGCGAAGAGGGCGGCCTCCTCGCCGCCGGTCCCGGCGCGGATTTCCAGCATGCAGCGGCTGCGGTTGGCCTCGTCGCCGCCGGCCGTCAGCTCCAGGACCTCGTCGTAGACCGCCTCGCGCTTTTGGCGCAGCTCGGGCAGCTCGGCCTCGGCCAGCTCGCGCAGCTCGGCGTCGTGCCCATCGACCAGCGCCTGGGCCTCGGCGATCTGCCGGTTGATCTCTTTGAACTGCTTGTACTTGCCGGCCATCTTGGCCAGCGAGCCGCGCTCGCGCGCCACGGCCGTCACCTTCTGGGGATTCGACAGCACGTCGGGGTCGAGCATCATCCGCTCCAGCTCCTCGAAGCGGGCGAGCTTTTTGTCCAGTTCTTCACGCATGGGAAACCTCGATTGTCAAAATCCTACCGTGCCTCGGTTCACGCGTAGAGGTTGTGATTTGAGTTTGATCGGAGCGTGCCCCCAGCGCGCGTGGAATCAGCCACATGGCACGCACGTTCCGGGCGCGCGCCGGGGGCACGCTGCGCGTGAACCCAGCCACGAGACGTAGACTTGGAGTCAGCTAAGACTCGGCCGCTTCCTCGGTCTCCGGCTCCGGCGGCGGGACGGGCTTGACCTTCTTGCGCGGCTGAAGGCTGGCGTACCCGCCCGAGAACTTCTTCTGGAATTTCTCGATCCGCCCCGTCGTGTCGATGTATTTCAGCTTGCCCGTGTAGAACGGGTGGCAGACGTTGCAGATGTCGATCTTGAGCTCCGGGACGGTGCTGCGGGTCTTGAAGGTGTTGCCGCAACCGCACTTGACGACGGTTTCCACGTATTTTGGATGAATGCCGTTTTTCATGGCGGGCGGTCCTTCCGGCCTTTTTTCTGCTGCAAACGCCCTGCGGAGGGCAAAGTCTAAGAACTCGGAATTCTATCTTTGCCCGTTGGGCCAAACAAGGGCGTCGAAGCAAGCCCCATTCTGGTCATGGGTTCCGGAAGAAAACAGTTGACATTGGCGCAGCCCCCCTAGGATAGTGAATGACGGCACGCTTGCACCCTTGGCAGCCCAGCGGAGAACTGTTAATTTCCCCGCTACTTCGTGTCGATTCGGAGCAAGGGGGAGTCACCACCAGACGGGATACGCCCATGCCCGCCATCGAGGGAACCGGCCGCTTCGTCATCGAGATGAACGCGGACGCGTTGTTGAGTGAGTTGTCCAACGATTTTGCGGACCTACTCCTAGCAATCGCTTCGCAGGTGTCCAAAAAGCGCACGGACAAGAACGTGCCCGTGATCGGGGTCTGCGAGCTTGCGGAGGCGTCCCAAATCCTCTGCAAGCTCGTTGAGGAAGGCATGAAGACTGGGCGCATTCCTTCCGACGGGGCAGAAATCCTAGAGAAGTTCCGCTCTTTCTGCGAACGGGCAACCTCAGAGTGCGCAAATGAACCCCCCGCCCAGCCCCAGCCCCCTCCGGCTCACGGATAACGCTCAGCAGCACGCCGCACGCATCCGTGATGACATTGATTCGAGCTTGAAGGCGATCGCCCAACAGCTCGCGCGTTTCAATAAGGCTGAGGATGTTCAGATTCCTCACCTAAACGAAGCGCTGCTAATGCTAAAGCGCGCGGGCCTGAAACGACGGAACCCCGACCATCGGTTTTATCACGACCCGGAGTTCAGGGTCGGGTGGGAACGCTTCTTGTGGGCTTTGCCCCATCGATCCTCGCCTTCGGGAAAGACGTGATTCTATCGTGGGGCGGCAAAGTCTTGGATCACCCTTACGCCATGTGGACGTGGATGATTGCCGCACCTCTGATGACCCTTCTAGCGGGCGTCGCGCTGGCGGTGTGGGGATGGGCAGACGCTCATCGCGAGGCCGACTAGCTGTCGCGTACCCCGCCGTCAAGGCTTTCTGGTAAAATCGACCGATCAAACTGACCCACTACCGAAGCACAAGGGAGCCATAACCCAGGATTTTCCCGCTAGCGTATTGCATCTCACAGACGTAGAGGGTTTGATAAACGAGACTATCAACGCACCGCGCTTGCCGCCTGGGCGGGTGGCGCGGTCCGCCTTCGCCATCCAACCGTTTCCCTCGTTCGTCCCAAGGAGCTCCCATGAAAACCCGTTTGCTGCTGTGCGTCCTGCTGGTGGGCGCGGTCCTCGGACTGCGCGCGCTGGGCGAGGACAAGAAGGACGCCGCCGCCAAGGATGAAAAGAAATTCACCGCCACGTGTCCGGTGTCGGGCAAGCCGGCCAAAGAAGAGTCGTCGGTCGACTTCCACGGCAAGAAGGTCTACTTCTGCTGCGACAATTGCCCCACCGCCTTCAAGAAGGAGCCGACCAAGTTCGCGGCCAAGGTGCACCATCAGTTGCTGCAGACCAGCCAGATCGTCCAGGTGGCCTGCCCGTTTACCGGCCGCCCGATCAACAAGGACGCGGTGCTCGATGACGGCGATTGCAAGGTCAACTTCTGCTGCATGAACTGCCTGGGCAAGGCCAAGGCCGCCAAGGGCGACGAGCAGACGAGCCTTGTGTTCAAGGACATTTCCAAGGGCTTCACGCTGCAGACGACCTGCCCCGTCTCCGGCAAGGCGATCGACATCACGAAGTCCGTCAAGTACAAGGGCCAGAACGTCTACTTCTGCTGCCCGAACTGCCCCAAGGCCTTCGAGAAAGACCCGGCCAAGTTCGAGGGCAAGCTGCCGCAGCTTGCCAAGGGAGAGAAGCCGGCCAAGTAGCCGCGAGTCGTCCGCTTGGAAAAACGCGAAAGGCACTCCTCGAATGACAAGGGGTGCCTTTTTTGTTGGCCCGCTCTTGCTTGTCCGGCGGCGTGGCGCTACGACGCCGAAAGCGCGCCAGCCGACACCAACGGTCCGCTGGCGTCGCTGGCATCGACCATCGCAGGCCCGCCCGATGCAGGCCGAGCCGGCAATTCCGCCCGGCGGACCGGCACTTCCTTCGGCGCCGAGATTCCAATTCGCACGCGATCTCCCTCGACGCGCAAGACCGTGACGACGATGGCTTCGTCGATGACAACCCGCTCCCCGGCCCTTCTGGTCAGCACAAGCATGGCAAACCCTCCGTGTTAAACAGAAGTTTACTACTGAACGCCCAAACAGTATAGTGGCGAAATGGGGCCGGTCAAGGCGGCGGGGCAGGTCCGATAGGTCCGACCAGATTCTTGATTTCTTGGCTGCCAGCCGGGACGATTACGGCCGGTCCATCACCGCCGCACGAGAGTTCCGACGCATGTCATCGCCTCCAGGAGTTCCAGCCCCCCTTCCGCCTCCGACAGCGCCGGCGGCGCGTGGCGGAATGCCCGTTCTGCTCATTGTCGTCATCATCGCCATCGTGGGAGCGGCGAGCGCGGTGGTCGGGGCTTTGTTCGTCTGGGATTATTCATCGCGCAGCTCGTGGCGCGGGGCGCTCGAGAAGCTCTCGGAAGGGGGGCATTTCTCCGAGGAGGAGCCGGCGGCCGACGTCGACGTCCCCGACAAGCTGATGACGTTCAAGGAGGTCCACGAGAAGTTGGGCCAGCCGGCCGAAACGTACAGCAAGGAGGCATACACGGTCGACGTTTACCGCTGGCCGGGCCTTTTCTACACGTACGTGATCAAGGTCGATTACCACGGAAAAGGCGACCACGCCGGCGCGGTGAAGGTTCGCCCGCGCTCCATTCGGCGCGGCGATCGGGAGCGCGACGTCCTTCCCGACTTCTTCCCGAGCGATACGCGGCCGATGCCGCCCGTCGGCGCAGAGGACGGCGCTCCTCCCTCGCCCGTCGCACCGGACGCAGGCCGCCGTCCGCCCGAGCAGGTCGAGCCGCCGCAGGCCGAGCCGCGGCAGGCCGCGCCGCCAGAGGTCGAGCGAGGCGAGTTCCAGCCTGGGGGATTTGAACGGGGGCGGGGCGGCGGCCGCCGCGGCCCGCGCCGCGACCAGGGCCGTAATTTCATCTAACCTGCTTGATTTCAGACAATTCTCATGCCACGATAATCATCGGCTTTGCCGCCTCATGGCTGGTAAATTGTGCCGGCCGGGCGGCGCCGCCGGTCCCTTCGGTGCGCACCTCGCGCTTTTGAACCATCCGCTCGTCCAGAAATCGGAGTCCTCCCATGTCAGCCCCCGAATCCTCGTCCCAGCCGAGCAAGCCGAAGAGTTCCGGCATGCGCCGGCTGATCCTGTTTTCGATCCTCGGCATCCTGATCGTGCTCTTGATCTTCGACTACACCTCGCGCAGCTCCTGGCGCGGCGCCATGGAGAAGCTGTCCGCGGGCGGGCATTTCAACGTGGAGGAGCCGGAGGCCGACATCGCCGTCCCCGACAAGCTGCTCACGCTCAAGCAGGTCCACGAAAAGCTGGGCGAGCCCAGCGAATCGAACAATAACGGACGGAACACCGTCGACGTTTACCGCTGGCAGGGCTGCTTCTACACCTACGTGATGAAAGTCGAGTACCAGGGCAAGGGCCCGGCCGCCGGCGCCGTCAAAATCCGCCCGCGCTCGGTGATGCGGCTGGTGCAAAACGAAGCAGACGTGCTGCCGGACTTCCTGCCCATCGAGCCACAACCGCAAGCTCCCGTGGGTGGCGAGAACGGTCAGCCGCCGCTGCCCGCTGGCGCGACGGCCGCCGGTGCCGGCTCGACGACGCCCGGCGAGACGACGCCGGACGAAAACAAGCCCGGCGAGAACAAACCGGGTGAGGAAAAGCCCGACGAGGCGAAGCCCGGCGAGACGAAGCCCGGCGAAAAAAAGCCTGGCGAGAGTGCCCCGGCCAAAGCGCCGTCGGACGATCCCGCCGCCAAAAAGCCCGCCGCCGAAAGCGCCGCGGAGAAGGACAAGAACCCGCCGTCCGCAGACAAGTCGCCGCCGAAGGCCGAGAAACCCGAAGCCGCCGGCAAGCCCGAAAAGGGCTCTCCGTAACTCCGCGCCGGCCGGCCGTCGGTTCGATGCTGCTTGATTTTTGGACTCGGCCGCGACGCCGGCCCGGCGGCATGGCCCGGCGCCCAGAAATCCGGCGCCCAGAAATACCGCGCCCGCCGTTGCCCTCCGGTCTCGGTTTGTGTCCGCCCTCCCGCCCGCCAGTTTTGCAGGAAAAACGCATGAAGCTCCTGGAACCCCATGACCGCCGCTCGTTTCTGCGGGCCGCCGCGCTGTCGGCCGGCGGGGCGGCGATTGGCGGGGCGGCGATTGCCGCGGCACCGCTCTTTGCCGCCGATCCCGTCCCCCGCAGCGGCAAGGCGAAGTTCAAGTTCAGCCTGGCCGCCTACAGCTACCGCAACCTGCTCACCGGCAAACCTCCCAAGCTCACGCTCGACGACTTCATCGCCGACTGCGCCGCCATGGGCCTGGAGGGCACGGAGCTCACCTCGTACTACTTTCCCAAGGACGTTACGCCCGATTACTTGCGGCACCTCAAGTACGAGGCCTTCCGCCTGGGCCTGGACGTTTCCGGCACGGCCGTCCGCAACGAGTTCTGCCACCCGAGCGGGCCCGAGCGCGACCGCGAGCTGGCCGAGATGAAGCGCTGGATCGACTGCGCCGAGCTTCTGGGCGCGCCCGTCATCCGCATCTTCTCCGGCAGCGCCCGCAAGGGGCAAACGCCCGAGGAAGCGCACAAGCTGGCCGTCTCGGGCATGGAAGAGTCCGCCCACTACGCCGGCCAGCACGGCGTCTTTCTGGCGCTGGAGAACCACGGCGGCCTGTCGACGAAGATCGACGACCTGCTCAAACTCGTGGGCGACGTGAAAAGCCCGTGGTTCGGGATCAATTTGGACACGGGCAATTTCCAGGGCTGTTCGACGGCCGACGAGGCCTACGCCGACATGGAGAAGATGGCCCCCTACGCCCTCAACGTGCAGGTGAAAGTGGCGATCGCCGTCAAGGGCAAGAAAGTCCCCAGCGACTTTTCGCGGCTGGCGCGAATTCTCTCGTCGTCCGGCTACCGCGGCTACATCGTGCTGGAATACGAAGAGAGCGAAGACCCGCGCACGGCCTGCCCGAAGCACATCGAGGAGTTGCGGAAGGCGTTCGCATAAGCGGTCGCCGACGCCGGCGGGACGGGTCCTCGCGGTCACTACGAACGCCCCTACCCATACATCTCCCGCCGCACGTTGTCGTCCGGCACGCCGATCGCCGCCAGGCTCGCCAGCGCCGACTCCAAAAACCGCGGCGCAGGCGCCTCTCCCTTCTCCTTCGCCGCCTCCCGGTCGTATCGCGTGATCCCCGGCCCGCAGCAATAAACCACCACGGCCGTCGGGTCCGGAATGAGCTCCTTGAGCAGCGCCTCGTTGATCCGGCCGGTGCGGACGTTGCGGGCGCGATTCACCGCGTCGGGATCGCGTGTGATGGCGTGAACGACGGCCAGCCGGTCGGGGTGCTCCGCTTGCAGGTCCTGAAGCTGCCGCCGGAAAATCACGTCTTTCCAGGTCTTGTTGCTGTAGATCAGCGTGTGCTTGAGCTGGGGATGCTCGACCAGGCACTGCTTGAGGATGCTGAAATTCGGCACGATGCCCGAGCCGGCGCAAACGTGGACCAGTCGCTCCGTCCGGCTTTCGATGTCGTCGGGCAGGACGTACGGGCCCGAGAAACCCGTGATCACGAGCCGCGTCCCGCGCGGAATGCGGTGCACCAAAAGCGGCGAGAGGAGCGGCGGGTATTTCGTCAGCCCGCTTACGTACCGCTCTTCCTTCACCGTGATCGCCAGTTGCTTTTCGTGCGGGGCGGAGCACATGGAGTAGGCCCGCGCCGGCTCGCGCTTTGCCTTGACGTCCTCCAGGTAGGCGGTGAACCGCTCCAGACCCGGAAAATCGTGCGGGTCCAGGGTCAGGAAGTGCCCGGCCTTGTATTCCAGGTGGTCGTTGCCGGTGAAGAGGACGAGCGTGGAGGTGTCGTGGGTTTCGCGGATATTTTCGGCCACCATGACTTCCAGCTCGCGGATGCGGCGGCGCTTGGCGACGGTTTCGGCTGCGGATTCCATCAACGGCTCCAAGGAGGGAAACTGCAAATCCCAGATTGAAATTTGAGCACTGAAGATTTGCAATGCCCCTGCGCAATGCCCTAGGGATCGAACGAAAGACAACTTCGGCATTTTCGATGCACCGCCGGCCTCGTGCCGGTGGGTGAATGACTGGTTGCTATGGGCCGACGGCGCGAAAACTCGCCTCCGCCGACCTCGCGTCGGCGGAGCGAACGACTGACGGCTAGGCGCACGGTCGGTCCAGATTCCAATCGCGAATCCACCGGCACGGGGCCGGTGGAGAAGCACGCGCTGGGAGTCGGCCGCACTAGCCTAGCTGCCAGTCAACGAGCCCCCGGCACAAGGCCGGGGGTGAGAATGCGGAAGTTGATCTTCGTTAATCCCTACAGCGGGAAAGCCTGCGTCCGCCGGGCTTCCATCTCCGCCACGACGCGGTTCGACTGCCACATCACGCGCCCCAGCAGGCGGGCGTAGATGAACGACGCGGCCGTCGCCGCCGGCGCGAAGACGCTGAAAAACCCCGCGCCCACCGCCGCCCCAATCGTCATCCGCTCTCCGAACGTCGGTTCGCCCGAAATGGGACCGCCCAACATGACCGCTCCCAAGGCCACGGCGGCCAGCGAACCCAGCACGCTGACGACGATCATCACGACCACGAGGCCCGCCGCCAACGCGTAGAAAATCAGCCAGCCGCGCCAGTTCTGCTTGAGCCCCGCCATCACCTGCGGCGACAAGACGCGATACCAGGAACCCTCCGTCGCCGCCGACGCGAAGAAAACCGGAAACGCCACGAAGGCAAGCAACGTTCCCAACACGCCAAACGTTGGAATGACAAAGCCGATCACGCGGTCCAGAAAATACCCCGGTAGCGTCGAGATCGAGTAGACGCCCAGGAAAAACCCGGCGTACGCCAATCGGTCGGCCCAGGTCAGGTCGGGCCACTCGCGGATGCGGTCCGCGCCGTTGCCCGTGTCTCCCACGATCGTGATAAACGTCGTCGACCAGTAAAAGAGCGTCCACAAAGCGGCGAACGTGGTGGGGACGACGAGCGGAATGCCCGCGATCATAAACACTTGCATCGACAGCAGGAGCGGCAACGTCACACAAACGAGGAATCCGGCCGCAAACAGCCCAAGCGACGACCCGAGCCATCGGATGAAAATGTCCGTCCGCCAGGGAAAGTGAAACACGCCGGAGAAAAACGTGTAGCGCGGCGGCTCGTCGGGAAGGTCTTCGGGCGCGGGCGGTTCGACGATCGTTTCCCGCGGCTTCCACTGGCTTGGCGGGACCGACCAGCGCGGCGGTTCGTCCGCCGGCGGCGGCCCGGCCGGCGCCGCGCCTTTTTCTCTCCCCCGTCCGAAGTCCTTGCTCGGCGGCGGCAGGGGAAAATCGGGCGTCGCTTTCTCCGGCGGAACGGCCCACCGCGGCGGGCGCGGAGCATCGGTCGCGGCGCCCGGCTGCGCGCCGCCGGGGGTCGTTTGCGCTGGACTTCCTAAAGACGTCGGCGCGACGCGTGGCGGCGCGACGTACGGCGCATTAGCCGGCATTCCCCCCCTTCCGAAGGG
>JACOUI010000043.1 GCA_016177915.1 Planctomycetia bacterium | reverse complement strand
TCGATCTGCGTGTTGTCGCGGGTCAGCGCGTTGGGCTGGAAATAATTCCCGCCGCCGACCGGCCCAATATCGTCATCATCATGTCCGACGACATGGGCTACTCGGACCTCGCCTGCTTCGGCGGCGAAATCCAAACGCCCAACCTCGATAGGCTCGCCGCCGGCGGCCTCCGCTTCACGCAATTCTACAACACCGCCCGCTGCTGCCCGACGCGCGCCGCGCTGCTCACCGGGCTCTACTCGCACCAGGCCGGCATCGGCCACATGGTCGCGGACAAAGGCCACGACGGCTACCGCGGCGACCTCAACCGCCGCTGCGTGACGATCGCCGAGGTCCTGGGGCCCGCCGGCTATCGCTCCTACGCCGTCGGCAAGTGGCACGTCACCAAGCACACCGGACCAAACGGCCCCAAGGACAATTGGCCCCTGCAGCGCGGCTTCGACCGCTATTACGGCACGATTGTCGGCGGCGGGAATTATTTCCAGCCCAACGCGCTGACCCGCGACAACACGCAGATCGACTCGGCCAACGACCCGGAGTACCAGCCCAAGCAGTTCTATTACACCGATGCGCTCTCCGACCACGCGGCGAAGTTCGTCGCCGACCACGCCCGCGACCACGGCGGAAAACCTTTCTTCATGTACCTGGCCTACACGGCCGCCCACTGGCCGATGCACGCCAGGGACGAGGACATCGCCAGGTACAAGGGAAAGTACGACGCCGGCTACGAGCCGATCCGGCGGGCGCGGCTCGCGCGCATGAAGGAGCTGGGACTCGTCGATTTGGCCTGGCAGCTTTCGCCGACGGCCGGCGATTGGGAGAAGGTCGAGAAGAAGGCCTGGGAGGCGCGGTGCATGGAAGTCTATGCCGCGATGGTCGATTGCATGGACCAGGGGATCGGCCGCGTCGTCAAGTCGCTTTCCGACTCGGGGCAGCTCGACAACACGCTGATCCTCTTCTTGCAGGACAACGGCGGCTGCGCCGAGGCGATCATGCGCAACAACGAGCGCGAGCGCGACATCCTGCCCGGCGGCAAGGAGACGTTCGTCGGCTACGGCCAAAGCTGGGCCAACGTCTCCAACACGCCCTTCCGCGAGTACAAGCACTGGGTCCACGAGGGCGGGATCAGCACGCCGCTCGTCGCGCATTGGCCCAAGGGCCTCGCGCCGCAGCTTCGCGGAAAGCTCGCGGGCGACCCTGCGCACCTTGTCGACTTGATGGCCACCTGCGTCGACCTGGCCGGGGCGGAGTATCCCAGCCAATTCGAGGGCCGGCGGATTCTGCCGATGGAGGGCGTGAGCCTGCGGCCGGCGCTGGCGGGGCAATCGCTCGCGCGAAAGCAACCGATCTTCTGGGAGCACGAGGGGAACAAGGCCATCCGCGAAGGCAACTTCAAGCTCGTCGCCAAGCACAAGGGCGCCTGGGAACTCTATGACCTGGCGGCCGACCGGACCGAGATGCACAACCTGGCGGCGAAGATGCCGGAGAAGGTCAAGGAGCTTTCCGGGAAGTGGCAGGCCTGGGCGGCGCGGGTGGGCGTGCAGCCCTGGCCGGTGAATCCTCCGAAATGAACATTACCGGATACGGCCCCGAGTCCCATCGGGCGCCGCCGGTGGGCTTTGCTGAGGTTGACGATCGCGCGACAACAGCCGCACGTTGATCCGCAACCTGGACATCCTCAGCCGGTACGTGGGGGCGAAGAAGAAGTGAGCAGCTTATGATCGGGACTTCGCTTCGCACATCGCTTGCCGCCGCGGTCCTGCTCGCCGCCGCCTTCGCCCCCGCCGCCGAAAAGCCCAACTTCGTCTTCTTCCTCGTCGACGACCTCGGCGTCATGGACATCGGCGCGAACCACCCCAAAACCTTCTACGAAACGCCGCACGTCGATCGCCTCGCGGCGCAGGGCATGCGCTTCACGTCCGGCTACGCCGCCTGCCCTGTCTGCTCGCCGACGCGGGCCAGCATCCTCACCGGCAAGTACCCGCAGCGGTTCGACGCCACCGACTACTTCGGCGCCGCCCAGCCGGAAAAATGGAACCGCCCCACGAAAATGCTGCCGGCCCCCTATCGCGACCGGCTGCCGCTCGAGGAGAAAACGCTGGCCGAGGCGCTCAAGGCCGCCGGCTATGCCACGTTCTTCGCCGGCAAGTGGCACTTGGGGCCGGAGGGCTACTGGCCGGAAGACCAGGGCTTCGACGTCAACAAGGGCGGCATCGAGCGCGGCGGGCCCTACGGCGGCAACAAGTACTTTTCGCCCTACGGCAACCCGCGCTTGGAGGACGGCCCGCCCGGCGAGCACCTTCCCGACCGCCTGGCCGCCGAGACGGCGAAGTTCATCGAAGCCAACCGCGACCGGCCCTTTCTGGCCTACCTCAGCTTCTACTCGGTCCACACCCCGCTCATGGCCCGCGACGACCTCCGCAAAAAGTACGAGTCCAAGGCCAAGTCCATTCAGCACGACGGCCCGGCCTGGGGCAAGGAGCGCGAGCGGCAGGTGCGGCTCGTGCAGGACCACGCCGTCTACGCCGGCATGGTCGAGGCGATGGACCTGGCCGTCGGCAAGTTGCTTGGCAAGCTCGACGAGCTGGGGCTTTCCGAGCGCACGGTAGTGATCTTCACGTCCGACAACGGCGGCCTTGCCACCTCGGAAGGCCATCCCACCTCGAACCTGCCCTACCGCGCCGGCAAAGGCTGGCTCTATGAGGGCGGCATCCGCGTGCCGCTCATTATCCGCGCCCCGGGCCTGACGAACGCCGGCCGCACGTGCGGCGAGCCGGTCCTCAGCACCGATTTTTTCCCGACGATCCTGGAGCTCGCCGGCGTTCCATCGCGCGACGCGAAGATCGACGGCGTGAGTTTCACTTCGCTCCTGAAAGGCCAGTCGCGGCAGCGCGGCCCGATGTTCTGGCACTACCCGCACTACGGCAACCAGGGCGGCGCTCCGGCCGCGGCCGTTCGCGACGGCGATTGGAAGCTCATCGAGTGGTACGAGGACGGGACCGTCGAGCTTTTCAACGTCCGCGACGACGCGAGCGAAAAGCGCAACGTCGCCGCACAGCATCCCGAGAAAGTGCACCGGCTTCGCGATAGGCTCAACGCCTGGCGGAAGGACGTCGGCGCGAAAATGCCAACGCACCGCGAGCCGAAGGCAGGCGCAACGAGCCCGCGGAGCTAACCCTTCGTTTCCCCGGCCTCTGTCGTTTCGCCAACGCCTTCTTCCGGAGCTTGGGCCGCGCCTTGGCGCGCTTTTCCTCCCGCAGCTTCGCTTGCAGGATGCGCTTTGCCTTCTCGAGCTCCTTGATTCGGCCCTTCGACAGTCCTTTGCCCGCGCGGTTGATGAAATACTGGATCATGCGGATGCCCGAGCCGATCCCCTTGGGGCTGACCTTCTTGCTGGCCATGATCCGGGCCACGGTTTCGGCGTCCTGGGAGAACGTCCCCTCGGGCGGAAACGTCGAGACGGTCGTGACGTTTTGGACCCAACGGGATTGCTTCGGCATGACGACCTCACTTGCAGTCGCGTCCGGCCTGTCGAGTTTTCCGTTGCACAACGTTTCGCCAACGACGATCATTGACCTCGCAAATCGCTGCGCGCGCAAACGAACCGCCGCTGAATTTCGCAGAGCACATTTGGAACCGGAGTCGAATCCATGGCCACGACCTTCTCGCGACTCGCCCTGCGCCTAACGTCAGTGGCCGCCGCGCTGCTTTTTTGCGCTGCGGCCGCTGCGCCCGCGGCCGAGCCGCAAAAGCCCAACGTCCTTCTCATTATCACCGACGACCAGGGCTACGGCGACTTTTCCCTCCACGGCAACCCGCACCTCAAGACGCCCCACGTCGACAAGCTCGCCGGCGAGTCCGTCCGCTTCGAGCGGTTCTACGTCAACGCCTTCTGCGCCCCGACGCGGGCGGCCCTCCTCACCGGGCGGTATCCTTTGCGGTGCGGCGTGTGGGGCGTCACGCACAACAAGGAAGCCATGCGGCCGGACGAGGTGACGTTGGCCGAGGCCTTCCGCGCGGCCGGCTATCGCACCGGCTGCTTCGGCAAGTGGCACAACGGCGAGCAATTCCCCTACACGCCCACCGGCCAGGGCTTCGACGAATTCTTCGGCTTCCACAACGGTCACATCAACAACTACTTCGACGCGAAGCTCCTCCGCGGCTCGACCCCCGAGCCGACGCGCGGCTACATCACCGACGCGCTCGCCGGCGAGGCGTTGCGGTTCATCGAGCCGCACCGCAACCGCGAAAGGCCGTTTTTCTGCTACGTCGCCTTCAACGCGCCCCATTCGCCGTTCCAGGTGCCGGACCGCGACTTCGACAAGTTCAAGGCGAAGGGGCTCGCTGATAACGTGGCCGCGTTCTACGGCATGTGCGAAAACGTCGACGAGAACGTCGGGCGGATGCTCCTGGCCCTCGACACGTGGGACCTGGCGCGCGACACGATCGTCGTCTTCATGACCGACAACGGCGGGACGGCGGGCGCGAGCGTCTACAACGCCGGCATGCGCGGCGGCAAGGGAACGGTCCACGAGGGGGGCTGCCGGGTGCCGCTTTTTATTCACTGGCCGAAGAAACTTGAGCCGCGCGTCGTGACGCGCATCGCGGCGCACATCGATCTCTATCCGACGCTCCTCGACCTCTGTGGCGTGACGCCGCCCAAGGGTCCGCCGCTCGACGGCGTCAACTTGCGTCCGCTGCTGGAGGGCCGCGATTCCAACTGGCCGGAGCGCACTTTGTTCGTGCACCATCCCACGTCCGACAGCAATCGTTATCCGGGCGCCGTGCGGACCGAGCGGTATCGGCTGGTGCGCGAGCCCCGCGGCCGCGCCGCCCGCGCCGGCGACGACGCCGCAACCGCCTGGCAGCTTTACGACATGCAAAGCGACCCGGGCGAGACGAAAGACCTCGCCGCCGAACATCGCGATGTCGTCGAGAAGCTCAGCCGCAGCTACGAAGAGTGGTTCGACGATGTCGCTCGCACCGGCCGGCGGCGATTTCCGCTCCCGGTCGGCCATGCGGAGGAAAACCCCGTCACGCTCTTTGCCCCGCAGGCCTATTTCAGCGGCCTGCGATTCGCCGCCGGTCCCGGTTACGCGCACGATTACCTGACCGGCTGGACGGACGCGAAATCGAAGCTGTGGTTCGAGATCGACGTTTCGCAGGCGGGCCAGTACGAGGTGGAATTGCGCTACGGCTGTCCCGCGGCCGACGCCGGTTCGCAAATCCGCGTCGCCGCCGGCGACGCGGCGATTGAAACGAAAGTCACCGCCGCCGAGGCGCCGGCCATCGCGCGGGCGCATCGCGAGGCCGAAGGGCACAAGCGGTACGTCAACCGCGAGTGGGGCACGCTCAAGACCGGGCGCCTGCGCCTTGCCGCCGGACCGGACCGCCTGACGATCGAGGCCCTTTCCATGCCCGGCAAGCAGGTCATGGATTTCAAGGAAATCGTGCTGCGAAAGGTGGATTGAAGGTCGCAACTCTTCAGCATACAATGCTGTATACTTCTGAGTATATGCTTCTGGCAACTCAGGTGGCAACCATGGCTAGCGAAACTGTGCGTGTACAGTCAGACTCCTACGATCAGCTTCGCGCGCTGGCGCATGACGAGGGCGTAAGCATGACCGACGTCCTTGCCAAGGCGATCGAAGCGTACGCCCGGCGGCGTTTCATCGAAGAGGCCAACCACGACTACGAACGCCTCCGGAAAGATCGACGCGCCTGGGCGGACGAGTTGGCCGAGCGGAAGGTCTGGGACGCAACGCTGGCCGACGATCTCAAGGATGATTGATATGGCCGCGCCGCTTCGCGGTGAAATCTGGATGGTCGCTTTCGATCCCACGCGCGGCCATGAGCAGGCCGGCACGCGGCCGGCGCTCGTGTTGTCGGCCAGCGCCTTCAATGCCGGCCCGTCCGGCCTGGTCGTCGTCGTTCCGCTGACAACACGGCAGCGCGGGGTTCGTTGGCACGTTTCCGTCGATCCACCCGAAGGAGGACTCCGCCGAAGGAGCTACATCAAGTGCGAAGACGTTCGCAGCATATCCATTGAACGACTCAGCCGACGCCTGGGCGTTGTTGGCCGGGCGACTCTCGACGCAGTCTCCTATCGCGTTCGCGTTCTGCTCGAACTGTGACTTCACGACGGTGAATCATGCGCATTTTCGGATTCTTGTTCGCACTACAACTCGCCTGCTGCCTGTGCACCGCCGCCCCCGCCGCCGATCGCCCCAACGTCGTCTGGATCATCGTCGACGACATGTCGGCCAACTTCTCCTGCTATGGCGAAAAGACGATCCAGACGCCCCATGTCGACCGCCTCGCCGCCGAAGGGACGCGCTTCGCCAAGGCCTTCGTCACCGCGCCGGTCTGCTCCGCCTGCCGCTCGGCCCTGATCACCGGCATGTACCAGACGACGATCGGGGCGCATCACCATCGCGAGCGGGCGAGCTGATTGATGGCACATGAGTTCGTCACCGTGGAGGCTTCCATGAAACGCACGCACGAACCGGGCCGAACGCGACTGTCGGCCGTCGGCCTGTCAGCCGCGATCGGAATGCTGCTCCTGCCAGGTCACCACGTTGCCGCCCCGACTGTGATGGCAGGCGACGGCGACGCCCCGTCGTTCGAGCGCTGGCTAGCGCCCCAGGACTGGAAGCGCGACAGCGACACGCCCGTGCTCTCCCTCGGCAGGAAGGGCAAGTTCGACGACCAGCACATCTTCGCGCCGCACGTCATCTTCGAGAGCGGCGAGTACTGGATGTACTACTCCGGCTCGCAGCGGTGCGTCGACGCAGGCGTTTACAAGGGCGTCGCCAAGGACCCCGCCCATCCAGAGAAATCCGATCAGCGGCTGTTCAAGCTTGGGCTGGCCACGAGCAAGGACGGGGTGCACTTTGCGCGGCATGCGGAGGAGCCGGTTTTCAGCTTCGGCGACGACGTTCATTCGGTGGTGACGGCGGCCATTCTCAAGAACCCGGATGGTTCGGTGCACCGCGAGCGGGGCAAGCTGCGGATGTATTTCGCGGCGGTCGATTTCCCGCACGGGACGTACAAGCACGACCTCTACGAGACGACCAGCACGGACGGCATCGCGTGGGCCAAGCCGGCGCTGGTGATGGAAAACGCCTACGCGCCGTGCGTCGTCAAGGAAGGCGACAAGTACCGCATGTGGTACACGTGCATCGACAAGCACCCTTGGCACACGAACCATGCCGAGAGCGCCGACGGCACGCGGTGGAAGATCACCGAGAACCCCTGCATCGTGATGGACCAGAAATGGGAGGTGAAGGACCAGGTCTATCCGATGGTCATCAAAAGCGACGGGCTGTACCTCATGCTCTACGGCTGCTACTGGAACGACGACAAGCACACGGCGCTGGGACTTGCCGTCAGCCGCGACGGGCTTGTCTGGAAGAAGCACGAGGGCAATCCCGTGTTCCGCCCCGATCCGTCGCACGACTGGGAATCGAACTTCACGACCAGCCACACGCTGATGCGGCTGCCGGACGGCAGCTTTCGGCTGTGGTACGCGGGCCGCCGCCAGCCGCCCTGGAGCAACCTGTACTTCACGATCGGCACGGCCCACTGGGGCGGGCCGGGGGAATAGAAGGCGTCCCGGCTCCTTGCCCCCGTCTGCTCCCTCTCGCCCTTCCCCTCACTCCGCTTCCGGCAGGTAGAACGTGTCGGGTTCGGGGAGATGTTCGTAGTGACCCGATTCAGTGCGCCGTGAAAAGGCGCTGGTCTTCCAGTGGGTGCAAGCCCCACCCGGCAACGGTCGCTCCAGCCGGAAGCAGTCGGAGC
>JACOUI010000108.1 GCA_016177915.1 Planctomycetia bacterium | reverse complement strand
GGGGGGGAGGGTTAGGGTGGGGGGTAGCCGGCTGGCCGAGCCTGCCGCGCGATGCGATCGTTGGCCTCACCATTGCTGCTGAACCGCTTCGGCGCGAGCGATCGCGTCGGGTCATTGTCCCGGCACGGGGCGCGGTGTCAACCGACGCGGCGCCCGGAAGCCCGCAGCACCAACCGGCATGGCAACCGGCGCGCCGTTGCCGTAGAATCAGAGAGATTCCGCTGCCATCGCCGCGCGCAACGCGCCGACGCCCGTGCATCGTGGCGGCCGGTTTTCTTACGAGCCCTTCCCCATGTCGTACCGCTCCTTTAAGCGCGTGCTCGGGGAGACCCACCTCGAAATCAAGTGTTTGGTCCTGTTCGGCTTTTGCGCTCTTCTCCTGACGCTGGCCAGCTTCTACTTCTACGGCTGGCAGACCAACAAGCTGGTTTACGGCCAAAACCAGAACATCGCCCGCCGCGTCGTCAACCAGGTATTCACGGAAATCCACTGGAAGCGCTTCGAGACGGCCGGAGGAAAGGAGCTGGCCGACGAGATTTCGAAAGACGTCAAGCCGCTCATTGTGGCCCTCGAGGAGCTCGACGCGTCACAGCAAGAGCGCAACCGCGCCCAGGCGGGTGGGGACGCCGCTGCCCTGGCCCGGCTCGACGACGAAATCGCGCGGCACGAGGAGAAGATCCAGGAGCTGCGGCGGACCGACCGGTATTTGGAGTGGCGATCGATCCGTCCGCACGCCACGGAGAAGGCTTACCAGGCCCGCGACGAGGACGAGCACGAGATCCTGACCGGCTTTCTGCGAAATCCGCCGCCGGCCGGCGACGACCACTTCGAATTCGCCGAGCGCAGCCTGCCGGACAACCAGGAATACCATTACTACCAGGCCTTCCGCGCCAAGTCTTCGTGCGTCCTCTGCCATCGCGCGGTGACGGGTCCGGACAACCTCAAGGAGGGCGATTTGATCGCCGTCCTCAAGGTGCGGATGGCCGACGACCAGTCCGACATCCAGTGGAACAACGCCATCCTCTGGGCCACCGCCATCATCGCCGCCTTTCTGCTGGTCGTGGCCTCCTACCTCATCATCCGCTACGTCATCGCCAAGCCCCTCAAGCACCTCCAGGAAGTCAGCGACCAGATTTCCAAGGGCGACCTGGAAAAGCGCGCCGAGATCCACACGGGCGACGAGTTCGAGGACCTGGCCGCGGCCTTCAACCGCATGGTTCGCCACCTCATCGAGGCCCAGGACGAGCTCAAGCACGTCAACATCGACCTGGACGGCAAAGTCGACGAGCTGGCCCAGCGCAACATGCAGCTCTATGAAATGAACCGCCTCAAGAGCGACTTCCTGGCCACGATGAGCCACGAGCTGCGCACCCCCCTCAACAGCATCATCGGCTTCTCCGACGTCCTGGCCTCGATCGATTCCCTCGACGAGAAGCAGCGGCGGTACGTGCTGAACATCCAGAAGTCGGGCAAGGTCCTGCTGGAGATGATCAACGACATCCTCGACCTGGCGAAGATCGAGAGCGGGAAAACGGACCTGCGCCTCTCGGACTTCCGCATCGAGCAGGTCGTGCACGCGCAGTGCGACATGGCGCGGCCGCTGACGGAAAAGAAGAACATCGACCTGATCGTCGACGTGCCGCCGGGGCTGGAGGAGATGCACCAGGACCAGGGCAAGGTCCAACAGATCCTCAACAACCTTCTGTCCAACGCCTTCAAGTTCACGCCGGAGGGCGGAACGATCACGGTCCAGGTCCGCCGCGACGCCGCCGGTTGGCTGCACCTCATCATCAGCGATACCGGCGTGGGCATCGCCGAGGAGGACCAGGTCCGCATCTTCGAAAAATTCCGGCAGGGCTCGGCCGCCGTCCCCGGCGGAGACGCGACCACGCGCGAGCATTCGGGCACGGGCCTGGGGCTGTCGATCGTCAAGGAGCTGTGCAAGCTATTGGGCGGCGAGATCGCGCTGGCCAGCGAGCTGGGCCGCGGAAGCACCTTCCGCGTGCGGCTCCCCTGGCGACTCGAAGAGAAGGCGTCTCCAGAAGACGTGTTCCTGCCCTTGCCCACGCTCGCCGCCGGGCAGCAAAACGGCGCCCCGCAGCCGGCCGGCGCGCGGGCGGAGAGCGTGCGGGAGTAGATCACGCCGCAACTCGGCGCGAATTGCTCGGTTCTTGACTGTATTGCATATCGCAGTACAATAATGGAAACGAGGCGAAAGCGCATGGCCCGATCTCGCAGATCGTCGAAACGTCGTCACGCACCTTCAAAGCGTCCGCTCATGGTGCGCCTTGACGCCGAAAGCAAAGCTTGCCTGACGAAGGCCGCGGAACTGCGGCGCGTCAGCGTCAGCGACTACGTTCGATTGGTGACGCTGGCCCAGGCGCGGCGCGAAGTGGAGGCCGCGGAAGAGTCGACGATCGTGCTCACACCCGAAGAGCAACTCGCCTTTTGGAACGCTCTCAACGCGCCGCCCAAACTCACGCCGGCACAGCGAGAACTCGGCCGGCTGATTCGAGGTTCCTAGTGAGCGGTGTGCGCTTTCCCCCGGATTATCGCCTTGACTCATTGCGCCGCGACCACCCGAGGAATCACTTCAAGTGCGGGCAGGAAAAGGTGGACGATTGGCTCGCAACGAAGGCTCTCCAGCACCAAGAGAAGCACCTTTCTGTCACCAAAGTCCTGCTCGACGGTGCAGGCGCGATCGCCGGATACTATACGTTGGCGACAAAGCAGGTGGATTTCGCCGATCTTTCCGCCGACGTCGCCAAGCACCTTCCTCGACGACTCCTGCCGGCGGCCTTGCTGGCATGGTTTGGAATAAGCCTGGCGCATCAGGGAAAGGGTCTTGGAAAGCTGCTGTTAGCACAGGCTCTGAGCGATTGTTATCAAGCAGGACAGATCTTCGCGTTTGTGGGGGTCGTCGTCGACTGCATCGACGACGCAGCGAAGCAGTTCTATCAGCGATGGAGCTTCGAAGAGCTTCCCGGTCATCCCTATCGACTGTTTCTGAGCGCCACGACGCTCGAAGCAATTGTCAAAGACTTGTAATGCACGCACGGACGCGCTACGGCGCGCTCGCGTCTTCAAATCGCACCGGCAGCCCTGTGCAATCGGCGATCTGCTGCGCCATCGACTGCGCCCGGTCGTGGTCGTTGGAGGCCACGAGCTGGATGGCGCCCCGCGGCCCGCAGCAGCTTATGAAGTACCGCCAGCGCGCTGCGAACCACCCTCGGTCATAACGCACCAGCACTTCCTCCATGCCGGCCAGGCCGCGCCGGCGGGCAAAGAGCGGCAGCGAAAAGCACAGCCACCAACATTCCACGAGCGAATCGGCGGGACGAAGGACGTAGCGGCGACGCAAGACAATCAACGAAATCCCCCACAGCAGCGGGACAACGCCAAGCGCAACCACGAACGCGCTCACCAGCGACCACGCCGGCAAGGCCGCCAGGCCGGTTTGCGCAGGCTTGGGAAATCCACCGCTGAAGAAGACGCCCAGCACGGTCGCGCCGGCCAGCAGCGGAACAAGGGCCGTCAGCACGCGCGCCACGACCATCGGCATGGGGCTGATCTCGCGGATGACGAGCTGGTCGCCCGCCAGCGAAACTTCGGCGTCATCCCATTCGTCGTAGATCATCGCCCAAGGTCTCGTTGCAATCGCACACCCTATGTGTCCAAAGCAGCGCTGGGACTTTCGATCAGCGATGCAATTGTACGCAAGAACCGCGCCGCCGGGGCGCCGTCCACGAGCCGGTGGTCGAAGGTCAGGCTCAGCGTGACCATCTCGCGCGCGACGATCGCCTCGCCCGCCACCGCCGGCTCCCGGCGAATCCGGCCAACGCCCAGGATCGCGCACTGCGGATGGTTGATGATCGGCGTGAAGGCGTCGACGCCGTAGGCGCCGAGGTTGGTGACGGTGAACGTCCCCCCCTCCATTTCCTGCGGCAAGAGCCGCCGCGCCAGCGCCCGCTCGACCAGCTCGCGCGACCGCCCCGTGACGGCCATCATGTCGAGCCGCGCCGCATCCCGGAGCACCGGCACCACAAGCCCCCAGGGCGTGTCGACGGCGAAGCCCATGTTGATCTCTTCCAAGAGCAGCATCGTCTCGCCGTCGAGTCGAGCGTTGAGCTGCGGATGTTCCTTCAGGGCCACCGCGGCGAGCTTGACAAAGATGTCCGTGTAGCCCGGCACGATCCCTCCGGCCGCCGCGGCCTCCATTTTCTTTCGCCAGCCGACGAGGTTCGTGGCGTCGACCTTCGTGGTCAACGTTACCGGCGCCGTCGAGCGGGCGCTCTCCAACATCCGCCGCGCAATCGTGCGCCTCGCGGCTGTAAGGGGAACGCGCTTGGCTCCCGATGGTTTCGGCTGGGCGCCGATCGGCGAAGTCTGCGCTGCCGCGCGCACGTCGCGCTCCCGAATTCGCCCCGTCCGGCCGCTGCCGTGAATGGACTGCCAATCGACGCCCAGCTCGGCCGCGACGCGCCGCGCCCGGGGAGAGATCGCTTTGTTGCGGCTCGTCTCGCTTGAGCGGTCGGCGGCGATCGACGGCGCCGTCGCGCGCGAAACTGTTGCTTGTGATCGCCCGGCAGCCGCGGGCGCCTGCGCCTTCGTGGCGGCCGTGCCTCGCGACGGGAGCTCAAAGGGCGCCTTCTCGCCCTCGGCGACGAGATACGCAAGGAGTGCCCCCACCACGACCCGCTCGCCCGCCTTGGGCGCATTGGGCGGAATGCGCAGGATCCCCCCGTCCAGCGACTCGACTTCCTGGATCGCCTTGTCCCCCTCCAGGCTATAGATCATCTCGCCAGGCCGGACCCGCTCGCCGTTGGCCTTCAGCCAGCCGACAAAGACCCCCTCGTCCATGTTCCAGCCCAGCCGCGGCACCGTGATCTCGATGGCCATCGTTCACTCCGCCGCCAGCTCGCGAATCGCCTGCGCGATGGACTTGGAATTCGGGATGACGGCCGCCTCCAGCGGCGGGCTATAGGGCGTCGGCACGTGGGACCCGTTGAGGCGCCGGATCGGCGCATCGAGGTCGTCAAAACCAAGGTCGGCCACTTGCGCGGCGATTTCCGCGCCCAGGCCGAATGGCGCAAGCGTCTCATCGGCAATCAGCAGCCGGCCCGTCTTTCGCACGGACGCGAGGATCGTCTCCACGTCCAGCGGCGCAACCGTCCGCGGATCGATCACCTCCACCGACAGCCCCTCCTGGGCCAGCTCTTCGCACGCGGCCAGCGAATGCCGCACCGTGATCGCGATCGCCACGACCGTCACGTCCTTCCCCTCGCGCACGATCGACGCCCGGCCGAATTCGACTTGATGCTCGCCGTCGGGCACTTTCCCCTTCGTCGTCAACAGCTCGCGGTGCTCCAGGAACACGACAGGATCGAAGGAGTTGAGCGCCCGCTTCAAAAGCCCCTTGGCGTCGGCCGGTGTCGAGGGGACGACCACACGCAGGCCCGGCACGTGTCCGTAAAGCGGATAGTAGCTGCCCGAGTGGTGCGTGGCCGCGGAATGCCCGATGCCGATGCAGCCCCGCAGCAGGATCGGCATTTTCAGCCGGCCGCTGCTCATGTATTGCATCTTGGCGATCTGGTTGACCAGCTCCGCGAAGGCGTCGAGCAGAAAGTCGGAGAACATGAAATCGACGACGGGCCGCGAGCCGGTCATCGCGGCGCCGCACGCCAGCCCGACGAACCCTCGCTCGGCGATCGGCGTGTCGCGCAGGCGCCTCTCGCCGTAGAGTTCATAGAGTCCGGCGGTCGTGTTGAAATTTCCGCCGCGCTTGCCGATCCCCTCGCCCAGGACGAAGATCGCCGGGTCCCTGGCCATTTCCTCGGCCAGGCCCTCGAGCGTCGCTTGCATGAACGTCAACTCGCGCATTGCATTTCTCTCGTAGCCCTCACGCTCCGCGTGAGGCAGCCTCTCGTAGCCCTCACGCTCCGCGTGAGGCAGCCCGAAACGGCGCTGGAGCTTCCCTCACGAGCGACTGCTTGCGAATCGGGCGCCGTCGCACGCGCGCTCGATCGCGCGGAGCGTGAGGGCTACGTTCACAGAGCATCGTACAGGAAAACCTCGACCTCTGCGCCGGGGGGATATCCTTCGCTTCCTTCCGGCACGACGACGAAGCCGTCGGCGCGCGTCGTCGAGGTCAGGATCGACGCCCCGCCCACCGAGAGCGGCTCCACCATGCGCGACGCAATCGCCACGCGGGCGTAATCGAGCCTTCCTACCTGCGAGCTGATCTTTCGCGCAAGCGGCAGCTTCACCGAGCGATAGGGCCACGCCGCCGGCCGGCCGCAAAGCCCCCGGATCGCCCGCCCTGCGAAAAAGTCATAAGCACAAAGGCACGACGCCGGATTGCCGGGCAGCAAAAAGACGAGGGCCGCCTCGAGCCGCCCCATCCCGGCCGGGCTGCTGGGGCGCATCGCCAGCCCGTGAATCGCCAATTCGCCGTGCCGTCGCAACAAGACGGGCGCATGGTCTTCCTGGCCGACGCTCGATCCGCCCGCCACGAGCACGACGTCGGCCGAGCGATCGCGCATGGCGGCCAATAGCGCGTCTTCGCGGTCGGGAACGATCGGGCCGGTGATAGGGATTCCGCCGTCGCGAATCACGAGCGCCTGAAGCATCGGCCCGTTGGCGTCGTAAATCTGGTGCTCGGCAGCCGGCTCACCGGCTGGCACCAGCTCGTCGCCCGCGACGACGATCTTCACCTGCGGCCGCCGGACGACCGCCACTCCCGCCAGCCCCAGCGACGCGATGACCCCTACGTCCTGCGGCCGCAGCACGCGGCCCCGCCGCAAGACGACGCTGCCGGCCGTCACGTCCTCTCCGCGGCGGCCGACGTTTTTTCCCGGCGGCACCTCGCCCACGACCCGCAACTCGTCGCCCGAATAGTCCGACTGCTCGAAGGGCAGCACGGCGTCGGCCCCCGCCGGCAGCGGCGCCCCGGTCATGATCCGCACGGCCTGCCCCGGCTGAAGCCCTCGCGCGAACGGCTGCCCCGCCAGTGCCGTGCCCACGACGCGCAACACCAGCGGATGGTAAACGCCCGCCCCCTGCGTCGGGTCCCCACGCAGGGCGAAGCCGTCCATCATCGCCCGGTCGAACGCCGGCACGTCGCGCGGGCTGGTGATTTCGCCAGCGAGGACGCGTGCAGGCGCTTCAGCGAGCGAAACCGTTTCCGCCGGCAGCGGCTCCACCTGCCGGTCGATCCAATCGAGCGCCGTTTGCACCGGCGTGCGCGCAGCAAAGCCGCGCGCGCGAACATCGCGCGCGTCAGCACGCTTCTGCGAATCTGGCTGCTCGGCGCTCATCTTCCGTCTCGTTCCAGCCGGTCTCCTGTCTCCCGTCTCCTGCCTCCTGTTCCCCGTTCCCCCCGCCCCCTGACTACTGTCGTTTCCGCCCATACGCCGCATGCGCCCGCCCAAAATCGCCCGCCGCCATCGCGGCCACGATCGAGATTTCGCCGGCCAGCACCGTGGCACAGCAAATCTCCGCGAACTTCCGCGATTGGCCCGTGCCGTAGCAGCCGATCATTTCCAGGCACTCGCGGGCGGTGGGAAAGCGCGTGCCGCCGCCGACCGTGCCCACGATCAGGCCCGGCAGGCTCACGGAAACGTAAAGTTCGCCGGCGTCGGTCAGGTCCATGCGCGTCGTGCCGACGGCCGCCTCGGCCACGCAGGCCGCGTCCTGCCCACAGGCCAGAAACAGCCCCGCCAGGGCATTGGCAAAATGTCCCTGCGAGCCGATCGAGCCGCTCTGCGTTCCGCCCATGAACGACACCTGCCAGTACCGCACGAGGTCGGCCGGCTCGGCCCGCAGGAACCGGCGGACGAGCTTCGCCGGGATAATCGCCTCGGCCACGACCTTCTTGCCGCGGGCGTAGGTGAAGCTCTGCATCGTGGCCTTCTTGTCGCCGGAGAGGTTGCCGTCGAGATACCAGTGGGCCGGCTGGACCGGCGAATGTGCCAAAATGTCGCTGCATAAGGCCTCGGTGGCGATCGTCACCATGTTCTGCCCGGCCGCGTCGCCCGTCGTGAACTCGAAGATCACGTACACCTCCTTGCCGGTAATGTTGATCTTCAGGTCGAGCAGGCGGCAAAATCGCGACGTTCCAGAGACGACCTCCTGCAATTGCTCGTAGCGCGGCAGCGTCGCGGCGATGAACCGGCCGACTTCGCTCAGGTTGGCGAACGCGAAGCACGGCGCGCGGGCGACCGACTCGGTAAGGCAGCATACGACCGCCCCGCCCGCCAGGCTCGTCACGTAGGCCCCGCGCTGATACGAGGCGACGAGCGCCCCCTCGGTCGTGGCCAGCGGCACGTAAAAATCGCCCGACGCCGCCGTGCCGTTGATCCGCAGCGGTCCGATCACGCCGACCGGGACGCGGGCCATGCCCACGTAGTTCTCGATGTTGCCCTGCAACTCGTCGGGCGCGATTTCCGGTCCCTGGCCGGAAAGCTGCGAAAGCGAGATGCCCTGCGACGCCAGCAGCTTGCGGCGCTCATCGAGCGCGGCCTGCGAAAAGTCGTTGCCGCCGGGTACGCGCGGCGGCAGCGGCGCTTCCTCCGGCGACCGGGGGCGGAACCGCGTCAGCGTCTGCTCCGGATCGCCCCCCTGCAGGATGCGATCGAGAATGATTCGGGCGTGGTAATTCGGGGCGGCCATGGGACGGCTCCGCGGACTGTGTTCCACTTCCTCTTCGTAATCGTAATCGTACTCGTACTCGTGCTCGAATTCTCGTGCCGCAAAAGAAAAGAAGTCGAGTACGATTACGATTACGAGTACGAGTACGAAAGGGACGGACCCTAGGTCCGCCGCGCCTGCACCACCCGCGTCCGGCCGGCATGGTCCTTGATGAACTGCACATCGGCCCAGGGCGCACGGGGTCGTCCGTCCTCCGCGCCCGATGGCAAGCCAAACAGTCCCGCCGCGGTATCGCGCAGCATCGGGCTGATCTCAAACAAGAGATACCCTCCCGGCACGACGCGCGTTTCGCTCTGCCGCACCAGCGGCTCGATCACGTTGAGACCGCGCTCCCCCGCATCTAGTGCCTGGCGCGGCTCGTGGTTGCGCACGTCCGGAGGAAGCTCCGTCATTTCGCGCGTCGTCACGTAGGGCGGGTTGCCGACGACGAAGTCGAATCGCTCGCCCGGCGGCAGCGCGGAAAAAAGATCGCTCTGGACAAACGCGATCTGCTCCGTCACGCCGTGCCGCTGCGCGTTCTGGCGGGCGACGTCCAGGGCCTTGGGGCTGATATCCAGCGCCGTGAGGCGGGCCTGCGGTAAGTGTTTCGCCGCGCAAATCGCTATGATCCCGCTGCCCGTCCCCACGTCGCAGATGCGAAGCGGCTCGTTCTTTCGCGGTCCCGCCAGATCGA
Organism: Planctomycetia bacterium; assembly: GCA_016177915.1. Classification (GTDB taxonomy): domain Bacteria; phylum Planctomycetota; class Planctomycetia; order Pirellulales; family S012-138; genus JACOUI01. The sequence goes on along the minus strand of JACOUI010000108.1, from coordinate 2,503 downwards.
GCAGACGAATCACCAACAGCTCGGTTTCCGGTCGCGGGATAAGGACGTCGGGCGTGACGCGAAAAGGGAGCGAGTAAAACTCGCGCTCGCCGACCAGATACGCCACCGGCGCTCCTTCGGCCCGGCGGCGCACCAGCTCGCGGAAGGCCGTGCGCTGCGTCTCGCTGGGCTCCTGGTCGTAGGCCGTGTACAGCTCGATCCGGCGGCAGCCGCGGGCGTGGGCCAAGAGCACCTCCGCGTCGAGCCGCGGCGAATCGGAGCCGCGCTCTTTGAGGTACTGGGCCGTCCATTGAAGCAGGCGGCCGACCGTCCAGGTTTCCGTCTGTGCCATAGGCAAAATCGTACCAGAAGATGAAGCGCGGCAGGAGGTGAAGCGCCGCCGGCTGGCACGCTGGCGAGGCGTCGTCTATTTTGACGGCATGAGCACCCTGGAATCATCGACAAACGGCGATCCGCAGAGCGAGCAACTCGATGCGCTGTGCGATTTCCTCGCCGCGAAAGCTGACCGGCTCGACCAGAGCGGCCGGTGGCCCGCCGAACAGCTCCGCCGCTGTGCACAGGCCGGCGTCTTCCGCTGGTTCCTCGAAGAGCGCTTCGGCGGCTGGGGTTGGTCCGAGGAGCAGATCGCCCGCGGCTATCTGCGGCTCAGCCGCGCCTGCTTGACGACGACGTTCATCATCACGCAGCGCAGCGGAGCGTGCCGGCGCATGGCTGACAGCCAGAACACGCTGGTCCACGAGCAATACCTGCCGGCCCTGGCGAGCGGCGACACCTTTGCCACCGTCGGCATCTCGCACCTCACGACCAGCCGCCGGCACCTCGCCCGGCCGGTGCTCTTGGCGACGGAAACGGCCGGCGGGTTCGAGCTGTCCGGCTATAGCCCCTGGGTGACCGGGGCGCGGCATGCGCAAGTCGTCGTCCTGGGTGCGACGCTCGATGGCGGCCGCGAAGTGCTTCTGGCCTTGCCGACCGACCTGCCCGGCGTCCGCGTCGAGCCGCCCGAGCGGCTCGTGGCGCTGGCCGCTAGCCGGACGGGCGTTGTCCGCCTCGACGGCGTGCGGATCGACCGCCGGTTTCTTCTGGCCGGGCCGGCTGCGAACGTGATGAAGCAAGGCGGCGCCAGCACCGGCAGTCTGCAGACTTCGACGCTCGCCCTGGGCCTGGCCGACGCGGCGATCAGCTTCCTGGAAAAGGAAGCCGGCGCACGGACGGCGCTTCGTCCGCCGGCGGCCGCGCTGCGTCGCGAATGGGAATCGCGCCGAAATGAACTGCTCGCGCTGGCCGCGGGAAGCCCCGGCGCCCCGTCCGAAGCAATCCGCGCGCAGGCCAATAGCCTCGTGTTGCGGGCGACGCAGTCGGCCCTGGCGGCCGCCAAGGGAAGCGGCTTTGTAGCCGGTCATCCGGCCGGCCGCTGGTGCCGCGAGGCGCTCTTTTTTCTCGTGTGGAGCTGCCCGCAGCCGGTGATGGCCGCCCACCTGTGCGAGATGGCGGGTCTGGATGCATAAGCCCAAGCCCACCGGTCGCATCCGGCGGGATGCCGGACGCTACCGCCCAGTGGAATCGCGTGACGCGCACGCCCCTCCGCTCGTCGCCGGCCTCGATGGGCCGGAACGAAACGCGGGAGCCCCGCCAGCCGTCTCTCAGTTCGTGCTGACGTCCAGCAGCTTCGTGAGATCGCGGCCGAGCGGCTGATGGGCGAACTTGCGCCGGCACTCGGAGCACAGATCGAACTGCATCGTCTGGTACGTCGGGTCGACTTCGTCGTCTCCCCCGTCGTCGTCCAGGGCTTCCAGCGCATCGTGCAGTTCCAGGAGGTGGTCCCGATCTTCGTCGGGGTCGGCCGCTTCGGGGCGGTCGGCGACGGGGTAAACTTCGATCTTCACGACGTAACGAAGTTCGTCTTCCCCGTCGAGCTGTCGATGGCAGAGATCGCAAGTATAGTGAATCATGACGCTTGAACCCTGCGAGGGGCGAATCGGAAACGCGGCAAATGCCCGCTATCGCGCCAGGAGGCTCGACTCCCCGGCCGGCCGGACACACGCCTTCATACATTTAATCCTAATGACCCCCGGCAAATCGAAGCAAGGCGCGTTTTGATAATTTCTGGGCGGGGTGCGCGAAAAGCACTCCCAGCGGCAAGCAAACTGCTTGACAAACGCCCCGCCAACCCCTTGTTTTGCGAGCGCGCCGGCAGGCTGAATATCGCGGCCGCCGGGCCGCCCATCGCATCCTGACGACATCGGCCTCAGAGCACCTTATGTCCAACCCACGCGACTTCGGCGCCGCCGGCGACGGCCGCACCGACGACACCGCCGCATTGCAGCACGCCCTCAGCGACGGCGACGGCCTGCTGGTGACGGTGTACGAAGCTGACGACCCTTCCGTGGTGGAGCGCTTCTACGGGCTGGAGCCGGTGCTCCAGCAGGAGCGACGGGCCCACGGCGTCCTCGTCGCTCCCCACGACCACGAGGCGGTGCCGAAGAACGTGGCGTTCCTGGACCTG
>JACOUI010000107.1 GCA_016177915.1 Planctomycetia bacterium | reverse complement strand
GGATGCGGGAAATCCGCCTGTCCGGTTCGACGAGCGGGAGGTGGAGACGGAGCAGGGTGTGGCTAGTGAAGCCCCGGCGCCGAAAGGGCCGGATCGATAGGCTGACACCTAAACCACCGCGCCACCTCTCGACTCTACTCCGGCCTTTCGACGCCGACCGCATGAATGCGGTCACTACGAACAAATGCAAGAAATAAAAAAGGGGGCCTCTAACGTGCCAAACAGTTGGCAAAGTCGGACGGCCAGGGGCAAGTCAACCATCCCACTGAAGTCGTCAGAGGCCCCGCGGGCCAGTCAAAACCCAAAGGGCAGTTCACCATTTCGCATCCCGTGTGCCAAAAGCTCCTGACGTCGGTGGGCCGTAGCGAGCAATCCTTAAGTTCTTCATTCAAAGACATTTGAGAAAAGTACCAAATTGAGACATATTCACGGTCCCATCACCGATGGGCGATATGAATCGCCGACGTTTCACTTTGAAGCAGCACAGCGAGCTTCGATCAATCGGACTGACGGCCCGTTCGACAGTCGTCTCATTGTGAGACGACCGCACCCTGCCTCCAAAGTGAACCGTTTGCTAAACGGGCGGCCATCGCCCTGGCAGTTTGATCGCGCGATCGTTCATAATTCCAAGCGAGTACGATAGGTGCGAGAACTCGCGTTTGAGATTCCCCGTGGCGATTGCCGGTCAACTTCCTGCCGATACCGACCGCGTGCTTGTTTCTGTAAACCCCATTGCCGGCAGGGGATCGGCTCGCCGCTCCGTCGAACGGCTGCAAGATGCTTTGGCCGCGCACGCCATTGGCTGCGAAGTCGAAACCGATCTCTCCGCCATCGCGACCCGCGCCGCGGCAATGTGGCAGCAGGGCCGATTGCGGGCCGTGGTCGGCGCCGGCGGAGATGGGACCGTCAATGAGCTGCTGAACCGCCTTTCACCAGGCATTCCACTTGTGATGCTCCCGCAAGGCACAGAGAACCTGCTGGCAAAGTACCTGCATACCGGCCGAAAGCCCGACGAAGTCGCCGAGATCATTCGCCTCGGCCATTTCGTTTGCCTGGACGCCGGCCGCGCCGTTGGGAATCCGCTCGACGGCGAGGGTCCGCCCCGGGAAAGGCTGTTCCTGCTGATGGTAAGCTGCGGCTTCGATGCGGAAGTCATCGTCCGCCTGCACGAGGACCGCACGGGCCCGATTACGCACTGGTCCTACGTCAAACCGATCCTGCGCGCGATGCGTAGTTACAAGTATCCGGAGCTGCGCGTCGCCGGCGAAACGGGCGATTCGGGCGAGGGCGGGTCGGTGTGTCTGGCCGCGCGTTGGGTGTTTTTGTTCAACCTCCCCTGTTATGCTTGGGGGTTGAAGTTTGCACCCTTCGCCGTGGGGACCGACGGCCTTTTGGACCTTTGTACGTTTCGGCGCGGGGGCGTTTTCCGCGCCGCCTGGTACTTGCAAGCGCTCCTGCGGCAGCGGCACGGCAACCTGGCAGACTGCACGCGCAGCCGCGTCGCGGAATTGCGCGTCGAAAGCAGCCAACCCGTCTACTACCAGCTCGATGGCGAGCCGGGCGGGCGCCTGCCGCTTTCCGTCGATGTCGTCCCGCGACGCGCGACGCTGCTCGTCCCGCCGCAATGGCGCGATCGGGCGGCGGAGGAAAAGGCCGCGTGAGCGCGACGGCGGACCAACGGACGGCCTCGAACGAGCAAAGGACCTGCTGTGGCGACGCGAAAGATCGTTCAAGTCGGGACGCACCGGTGCGGCCCGGGGCAGCGGATGCTCGTCATCTGCGGCCCGTGCGTGATCGAAAACGAGGAGCTGACGCTGACCATCGCCCGGCGGCTGGCGGAAATCGCCGCGCGGCTGCCCGTGCAAATCGTGTTCAAGGCCTCCTTCGACAAGGCCAACCGGACGAGCATCCACTCGTACCGCGGGCCGGGAATGCAACGCGGCCTGGCGATCCTGGGCAAGGTGCGCGAGACGACCGGCCTGCCGGTCACGACCGACATTCACGAATCGTACCAGGCCGAACCGGCCGGAAAGGCGTGCGACTTGCTCCAGATTCCCGCCTTCCTGGCGCGGCAGACCGACCTCTTGGCGGCGGCGGCGCGGACGGGGCGGGCCGTGCACGTAAAAAAACCCCAATTCGTCGCCCCCTGGGACATGAAGCACGTCGTGCATAAACTGGAAGAGTGCGGCTGCACGAACGTCCTGCTCTGCGAGCGGGGTTCGTCGTTCGGCTACGGCCGCCTGGTCAACGACATGCGCGCCATCCCCCAAATGCAGGACCTCGGCGTTCCCGTCATCTTCGACGCCACCCACAGCGTGCAAGAGCCGGGAGGGCTGGGGCACGCGACCGGTGGAAACCGCGCCATGGTCGAGCCGTTGGCCCGCGCCGCCGTGGCCGTCGGCGCCGACGGCCTGTTCTTCGAGACGCACCCGGACCCCGACCGTTCGCCCAGCGACGGGCCGAACATGGTCCCGCTCGACGCATTCCCGGGCATGCTCGAGCGGCTGCTTTCGATCCGGGCGACCGTCGAAGGCCTTGTGGAGGGCATGGCATGAGCGAGGCGACGCAATCACAAACCCGGCGCGTGCGCATGTTTGTGCGCGAGCATCCGTGGTTCTGCGGCTCGGCGGGCGCGGGCGTCGTTGCGCTCCTCGTGCTTTGGGGTTGCTCGGGACACAAGTCAGCCGGTCCCAGCACGATCCCCACGGACGACACGGTCCTGAATCAGAACCTTCTTGCGGGCGTCGTCTGGGTGCTCCATCACCTCGAGGACGAAATGCCCGAGGCCGCCGGAGTCGCCGTGGAGCACTTGAACCAATGGCTGGCGCCGCTGCGGATTGCGTTCACGCAGGGTGCGTGGCGCCCCGATCCCTTGGCCGCGAAATACGTCCCGCCCGAGCTGCTGGAGACGCTCACGGACTTCGAATACACGCCGCAGGAGGCGTTTCATCTCGAGGAGGCGGCTTGGCTGAATTACGTGGGCCAGGCGCTGTCGCGCGACCGGCCGGACGACCTCACGCTGGCCGTCCGCATGTTCGACTGGACGATTCGCAACGTGCAGCTCGAAGACGAGTCCGCCGACTGCCACCGCGCTTCCTGGCAGGCGATCCTGCTGGGTCGCGGCGAGCCGCTGACGCGGGCCTGGGTTTTCATGCTCCTGGCCCGGCAGCAGAAGCTCAACGTCGTCATGCTCGCCTATCCGGACCCCCGCGACCCGAACCGGATGCGGAGCTGGATCCCCGCCCTGGCGCTCGGCGGCGAGCTGTACTTGTTCGATCACAACCTCGGCCTGCCGGTCCCCGGGCCCGGCGAAAAAGGCGTGGCCACGCTCTCGCAGGTCATCACGGACGAGAGCATTTTGCGGCAGCTCGACGCCGGCGACCGGCACGTCTATTCCGTCAAGTCGTCGGACCTCAACGGCGTCGGCGCCATGGTCGAGGCCTCGCCCTATTTCCTCTCGCAGCGGATGAGCTTCCTGGAAAAATACCTGACCGGCCGCAATTCGCTGGTGCTCACCGTCGAGCCGTCGCTCGTGGCGGCGGAAGTGCAGAAAAGCCCGGACGTCGCCGCCGTGACCATCTGGGACTATCCCTACACCGTGATGCGGAACGGTCACCAGGTGGGAATGATGCTCAAGCGCGGCCAGCCGGTGGACGCGACGTTGCGGGCGAAGCTCGATGCCGTGGAGCTGCAAATGGAGGAGTTTTCGTTGTCGGCGGTGCAGCACGGCCAAAGCCAGAACCTCGACTTCCTTCCGGAGATGGGCAAGGACCTCATCACCCGCCAGCTCTTCGACGGCGCCGACGGTCCGCGGAACGAGCAGGAACGCCAGTTGTGGGAACAGCTCAAGCAGACGGTGCGGGTCGTGCCGGGCACGCTGTGGAAGGCGCGGATGCTGCAATTCAAGGGACCCGAATTCTCCGGCGACTCGGTGGCCAGCGCCGATTTCTCACTTCTCAAGAGCGCGTCGCACTATTTGCAGCTTGCCCGGACTTCGCCGGAAGAGCTGAAACTGCACGTGGCGCCGCTGCTTGCGCGGATGCAGGAGTGCGAGCAGAAGCGCGCCGAGCTGCTAACGGAGGCCGCCTTCACGCCGCAGCAGGAGCAGGAGCTGGCGCGGTACGATTACGAGATTTCGCGGCTCAAGCTGCGAAAGAACGCCAGCGAAACGCGCGGGCGGACGGCCGTGTATTGGCTGGGCCTGGTCGCCTTCGAGCGCGGCAGCTACGACGACGCCATCATGTACTTCAAGGACATGGTCCCCGAGGCCGACAAGGAGGGCGTCTGGGCGCGCGGGACGAAGTACAACCTGGCCCGCTCGTGCGAGGCCGCCGGCCTGGCCGACCTGCCGGTCGCGACGGACGCAAAGCGGCAACAGAAGGCCCGCGAGAAACTCCAGGCGGCGATCGACCTGTACGAGGCCGACACCTCGCCGCAGCGCCATGGGAACCTGCTCCGCGCCAAATGGCTGCGCGAGAAGGTCGCGGCCGTCGCGCCCAAGGCTGCCGCAGCGCCAGCCGGCGAGAAGGCGGCGGAACCAGCCGCCAGGTAGCCCGTAGCGCGATCTTTTACGCGCCCGGCCGAAAGAACTTCCCCTGCCACGAGTCGCGCCGCAAAAGCTCCTCGTCCAGCGCCCGGCGCAGGCCGGCCTTGTCCAGGCACCAGGCCGGGCCCACCAGGTAGTCCGGCGGCGCGTCGCCGCCCACGCGCTCCACCACGCACGTCTCCGGCAAAAGCTCCAGAAAGTCGCAAAGCACGTTCACGTACTCGCCGCGCTCCATCAGCCGCACCTGGCCCGAGGCCACCTGCTCGGCCAGCGGCGTGTGCTTCACCGCGTAAAGGTTGTGGATTTTGACGGCGTCGACTCCCCAGCCGGCCACCTCGCGCGCCGTCGCCAGCATGTCCTCCCGCGACTCGAAGGGCAGCCCCAGGATGACGTGCACGCAGATTTCGAACCCCCGCCCCCGGCTGCGGCCGATCGCGTCGACCGACGCAGCGTGGTGGTGCCCCCGGTTCATCCAGTCGAGCGATCGGTCGTGGATCGTCTGCACGCCGTACTCGAGGCTCAAGTACGTGCGCGAAGCCATCTCGGCCAGCAGGTCGAGCACGTCCTCCGGCACGCAGTCGGGCCGCGTGCCGACGGCCAACCCCACGATCTTCGGGTGCGCCAGGGCCTGTTCGTACAACGCCCGCAACCGGGGGACGGGGGCGTAGGTGTTCGTGGCCGGCTGAAAATAGGCCAGGAACCGATCCACGTCGTGGCGCTGTTTCAGACGCCGGATGCCCTCCTCGAGTTGAGCGGCAATCGACCATCGTGGCAGCCGGCGGCTCGGGCTGAAGCTGCGGTTGTCGCAGAACGTGCACCCGCCTGCGGCGACCGTCCCATCGACGTTGGGGCACGTAAACCCGCCGTCGAGGCTGACTTTTTGCACGCGGAAGCCGAACCTGCGGCGGAGAAAATGGCCATAGGAGTAGTAACGCAGTCCGGCGGCCCGCCACGTTGGCATCGCGGTTGCGAGAGGGGGAACGAGGCTCGAAAAGATTGACGCCATGGGCGACAGTGCCTAGAGTGAACCTCGGGGAAGCGCCCTGCGTAGCAGGCGCGGCGGCCAGTCGATGCCACAGGGGTCCTTGATTTCACGTCATCATACGGTTCCTTCCCCTGCAACGCGACAGAGAGCGACATGTTCGGAGAACTCGTTCCCCTGGGCGGCGGCGATCCCATCCCATTGCTCAAGAAGCGGCTGCTCGTCGGCCGCCGGGAAAGCTGCGACATCGTCCTGCGCTTTCCCAATGTCTCGGCCCACCACTGCCAGTTGACGGTCAACAACGGCTACTGGTACGTCCAGGACCTCAACAGCCGCAACGGCGTCAAGGTCAACAAGGCGAAGGTGGGGATCGAGGAGCGGCGCGTCGATCCCGGCGACACGCTCTCCGTCGCCAAGCACAAGTACGAGGTGCGCTACTCCCCGGCCGAGCTGGGCGCCGTCGGCGCGCCGCCGGACGACGTGGCCGGCAACATCTTCAGCCAGGGGCTTTTGGAGCGTGCGGGGCTGAGTAAGAAGAGCGACCTCGACCTGGCCGCCACGGAAGAAATGTCCGTCGTCGCCCGCCCCAAGGCCGACGACCGTTTCACCGCCAAGCGCCGCCTGGGCCGCTGACGCGGCCGAACGGTGCTGCCCTGCTGG
>JACOUI010000106.1 GCA_016177915.1 Planctomycetia bacterium | reverse complement strand
GGACGACCGCGCCATCAAGATCGAGACCGACAAGCTCGAAGCCGTCATCCCCAAGAAGAACCCCAAGCAGTGGATGACCGGCATCGAAAAGGGTTCGTTTCTCGACAAGACCACCGGCTTCCGCGAGGTCGGCGACGGGCTGATGGTCATCGACTGGCTCATGGAGGCCGGCAGCGACGAGGGGCACAGCGAGCAGGTCTTCGCACCCGACGGACACGGCGTCGGCCGCTACACCTGGCACACGAACGAGACCGATCCGGCAAGGAAGAACTACGCCCTGATGGCCCACGGCAGCAGCCACCGCAAGCGGATGGTGGAGGGGCCGCAGCTTTGCCACCGGATGAAGCCGGTCGAGCCCAAAATCATCCGCGGCGCGGACTTCGTGGCGGTCGAGACGACCTACCAGTACGAGTACGCCGCCCCCGGCCGCAAGGCCGGGTCGCGCTGGACGCAGCTCGTCGTGTTTCCCGCGGGCAAGCGGTATTTCGTGCTCATGGACCAGATCGACAGCGTCAACGACTCCGCGGAGATGTTTCTGCGGAACGACACGCCGGGCTGCGTGCGGCACGAGAAGGGCGACACGTTCAGCGAGATGTACCTGAGCTACCTGAGCGGCCCCAAGGGCGTGCGCATCCCGTCGAGCGAGTTTTTTTCGCCCTTCCCGCCCGACTTGAAGTTTGGCTACCGCCGCGACACGCACAAGACGCCCGAGCATTTCATTCGGGCCTACCATTTGCGCGACAAGGAGACGGGCCAGGACGGCCCCTGGCTGGCGGGGCTGACGCTCGATCCCTCGGTCGTTTACGAGGCGTGGTGCAGCCAGCGGCCCGGCGGGATCATCGTGATGATCGAGGAGGTCTACGGCAAGCCGATCAAGGCGGGCGAATCCTTCAGCGCCGCCCACGTCGTCGGCTACTTCGACGCGATCGAGGAGATGCATGCCGTGTACGAGCGTCACAAGGGCCACACGGCGCTGACGGCGGACGAGAAGGGCTGGCGACTGGGGAAATGAACCGCCAGTCAGTGCGGCTGCAACTTCTACGTCAGCTCCGCAATCGGCTCCCCGAACGGCAAAATCGGCATCGGACGGCCTTGGTGGTCCGGGAAGGTCTGCTCGTAGTCGATGCCCAGGTGCCGGTAGACTGTCGCCCAGAGGTCGTTGGGCGAAAGCGGGCGGTCCTTGGGGTGCTCGCCCTTCGAGTTGGTCGAGCCGATCACCTGGCCCGTCCGCATCCCGCCGCCGCAAATGAGCAGCGACATGGCCTGCGGCCAATGGTCGCGGCCGGGCTGCATGACGCCCGTCTGCGTGCCGATCTGCGACGTGATCCGCGGCGTGCGGCCGAACTCGCCGGTGACGACGAGCATCACCTTCTTGTCGAGTCCGCGATCGTAGAGATCTTCGACGAGGGCCGTGATCGCCTGGTCGTAGATCGGGAGGCGGGCCGCCAGGTCGTCGAACATGTGGCAGTTGACGGCGTGCGAATCCCAGTTGTAAACGCCCTGCTTCAGCCACGGCACGCCCGACTGATACGGGTTCTCCATGACGACGGTGACGAAGCTGCAGCCGGCTTCGACGAGGCGGCGGGCCATCAGGGCCCGCTGGCCCCAGGCGTGCCGGCCGTAGCGGTCGCGAAGCGCGTCGCTCTCGCGCGCCAGGTCAAAGGCGATGCGGGCCTTGTCGCTGGTGAGAAGCTCGACGGCCTGACGGTTGAATTTGTCCATCGAGTCCATCATGCCGCTAGAGTCGATTTCGCGGCGCGTGCGGTCGAACTCGGCCAGGAGCTTGGTGCGGTCGTCGAGCCGGCCGGCGATTTCCGTGACCGGGGCGAGATTGCGGACCTGAAAGTCCTTCGCGCCGGGATCGCCGGGCACCATGAACGGCACGTAAGCCGGGCCGAGATACGCGGCGCCCAGGCTGAAGACATCGACGCCGTCGCGGCCCGGCTCGGTGGGCGAAACGTAATTGGGCACGCCGACGCTGCGCCGCTCGCGCATCTTGGCCACGATCGAGCCGACCGCCGGGGCGTCGTTGACAAAATCGACGGGCGACGCCGGAATCCGTCCCGTCATGAACCGCTTGTGCCCGCCGCCGTGATCGGCGAAGTCGTGGCAGATCGAGCGGACGATGTTGTACTTGCCGGCGAGCTTCGCGTGCTTGGGCAGAAGCTCGCAGACTTCGAGTCCGGGGACGGCCGTTGGGATCGGGCGGAAGATGCCCCGGTAGTCGTCCGGGGCGTCCGGCTTCATGTCGTAGGTTTCCATGTGCGGCGGGCCGCCGGGAAGCCAGACGAAGATGAAGGCGGTGTCGGGATCGGGTTTCTGTGCGTCGCCGGCCGAGGCGGCGCGCAGGCGGAGGGCGTCGGCCAGCGTCAACCCGCCGATGCCCAACGCCCCGGCGCGCAGAAACTCGCGCCGGGCGACCGGGCCAGGACAGGCCGGCCTGCCAGGCTTTTGGGGCAACCGCCGACGAACAAAGAACATCGACCGCCTCGCATCAAGGGCTGTTTATGCTCGGTGTGCTTGCATTCTAACCAGGGGACGGCCGTTTACCAACGGTCAATTGCCACGGTCCATGGGCCGACAAGCGGCGAGATGCGTTCCAGCGGCGAAATGGAGAACCACGTCCTGGTCGGCCGTGTCAGAAGGAGAAGGGCAGGCAGGGAACCGCGCAGCGAGAGGATCGCCCCTCTCCGCGTACCTACGGCTCGTCGAAAATCCCCTTTCCAAACTCGGTCTGCCGCGGCTCCGCCGACGACTTTTCCGCCGCCGGCGGCACAAGCTGCTCGCCGCGGATCGGGTCCGCCGCCGAACGCTCCTCGATGAACTTGTCGGTGCTCTCGGGATCGACGTCGCGGCACGAGGCCGTGATCGCCTCCACCAGCTCGCGCAAGTCCGCCTGCCACGCGGCGGGGTCGCCGTCGGCCGGCGTCATCGCGGCAAACTCGCTGCACAAAAGCACCAGCCGCAGCAAATGCCGGAAGATCAGCCCCTCCTGCTTCGCCAGATCCTGCGCCTTGATGTACTTGTCGAAGTTCCCGCCGTACTTCAAAAGCTCGCCCGCCACCCACACCGGCTGCGTAGTGAGGTCGTGAACCCGCGGATACTCCGCGTCGAAAAGGAGCCGCAGCTTGTCGGCCAGGGCGGGATTTTGCGGCCGGTCGAAGTCGTCGCCGCCTTCGTCCTCTTCCTCTTCGCCAGCGGCGGGGGCGACCGGCGCGACAATGAGCCCACGGCGAATCAGCTCCGCGTCGAGCCGCGTCGTGGCCAAGGGACCCGGCGGCAGCTCGTCTGAATACGGCACCGGGACCTTTTTCAAGATCGGCTTGGGAAGCTCCAAAACGCTCTCCAGCGCTTGCAGCCGCTCCTCGCGGTTGGCGATGCCCAGGTGATCGAGCAGAAACGCCCCGTAGAGCGGGTTCACGCTCTTGAACGCCACCAGCACGGCCGTCTTCCCCGTCGGGCGCGCCAACCGCGGAAAATACTTCGGCGCGGCCGGGGCTTCCTCCTTTTTCGGCGGCGGCGCCAACGTCTCGCCGCGCGGCACGACCGACGAGCCGAACAAGAGGCCCTTCGTCGGCGACGGCGCCTCCGTTTTGGGCTTTTCCTCCTGACCCGGCGGCGGAGGCGGCGGGTCCAGCTCGACGAAGCCGCCGTGGTGCATCAGCGTCAGCATCCGGATGAGCATCTCCTCGCCCGCCGCAATCCCGGCCGAATCCATCAGCCGCTTATGGACGACGTCGCGAATCCGCTCCACGTCGGGCGAGTGCAAGAGCATGTAAGCCAGCAGCCGCCACGGCAACGGCCCGCGGCTGGCCAGCTTGCCCGGCTGCGCCGTCTTCAGCTTCTCGAACTGCGCCTCGTTCCAATACTGCTCCGTGTCGCGGCGCGTGGGGCGCTTCTTTTTGAGGGCCTTTTTGGCCGCCAGCAAGCCGGGGTCCTTCGTGTTCTCCGGGATCGCGTCGTACTTTTCCTTCCAGCGGAGAATTTTCACGTCGTCCTCGTGCGCCAGCACGAAAACGTAGCCCCGCGTGTCGAACTGCGGCCTTCCCGCCCGGCCGAAAATCTGGTGCGCCACGCTCGGCTCGATCATTTTCTTCTTGCCGAACGGGCCCTTGAGGAGCGTCGTGAGCACGACCGACCGCGCCGGCAGGTTGATCCCCGCCGCCAGCGTCTCCGTGCAAACGCACACCGCCAGCAGCTTCCGCTGATAGAGGTCCTCCACAATCCGCCGATACCGCGGCAGCATGCCCGCGTGATGGACCCCCACGCCGCGCAACAAGAGCTGCTTCAGTTTCGAACCCGCCCCGCGCGACAGGTCGAGCTGGTTCACCTCGTCGGCGAGCCTGGCGCGGGACTCGGGCGGCAACAGCGAGTGCCCCTTGAGCTGCTCGCCCACGTCCCAGCACTCGTCGCGGTTGAAGCAGAAGATGAGGGCGGGCGTCGTCCGCTCGTCGTCGCTGCCGGCGGCCATCTTTTCCACCTGCTCGTTGAGCAGCTCGTCTTCCACCCATTGATAGGTCAGCGGCACGCGGCGGTCCTTGCTCTCCACAAGCTGCACCTGCCGGCCGTGGCAGCGCGACAGCCAGAGCACAAACTCCATCGCGTTGCCGACCGTGGCCGACAACAGCAAGAGCCGCACGCTCTTGGGCAAGAGCGCCAGCGACAGCTCCCACACGATCCCCCGCTCGTAGTCGGCGAAGTTGTGAAACTCGTCCATCACCACGGCGTAGACGTCCGAGAAGTCGAAAAACTCCGGGTTGAGCAGGCGGTTGAGCAGGATCTCGGCCACGACGACGAGGATTTTGGCCTGCGGGTTGACGCGGCGGTTGCCCGTGACGAGTCCCACGTCGTCGGCCGAGAAACCCCAGCGGATGGCCAACCGCTGCATCTCGTTGAACTTTTGCTCGGTGAGCGCGATGAGGGGCGTCGTGTAGTAGGCCGTGCGGCCCAGGTGCAGGGCCTCGAAGAGCGCCGCCTCGGCGATGACGGTCTTGCCCATGCCGGTGGGCGCGCAGACGAGCACGCCCTGCTCGGAGGTGAACCACGACAGCAGGGCGTCTTCCTGGACGGGATAGGGCGCGAAGGGAAGCTGGGCGAGATATTTTTCGGCCAGGTCGTCGCGGGTGAGGGCGGGCGCCTGCGGAGGAGTTGTGGACATTAAGCCGCTGCCGGTGAGGGAAATCGCATCGACGCGCGTCTTTTCATATGAACCGCGCGTCGGCCGGAAGACGGCATTCTACGGCTGCTCTGCCTTTTGCTTAAGACGGCGCAGCGCAGTGTCCGCCGCTTCGCGGATTTTTTGCTGGCCGCTGCCGTCGCCCTTGAGCCGCTTGCCGCGCTCCAGGGCGGCCACGATTTCCGGCGCGTCGATGCCGCACTCGCCGACGGACTGGGCGATCGTGACGAAATACCGCGTGCCGTGCAGCTCCACTTCATCCACGCCGGCCCGCAGCATCAGCACGAGCAGCGTCCGCACGTCCTTTTCGTCCGGCGCGATCCGCGCCAGCGTGCGGATCGTGTCGCACCGCAAGGGGATGCTCTCGATCAGCGGCCGGATTTTGTCCGTCGGCCGGTACGGCGCGTCGCCGCGCTCGCCCTGCCCGCCGCGCGCAATGCTCAAGAGCAGCTTGACGGAGGATTTGGCCTGCGGGCCGATCTTGGCCAGCGTTTGCACGGCCCGGTGGCGGTTTTCCAGCCGAACGTCCGTCTCACAGAGCTTGACGATCGCCTCGACGGCCGACGCCGACTCCTCGCCGATCTCGCCCAGGGCCACCAGCGACGCATTGCGCACGACCGGCTCGGGGTCCTCCAGGCCCGTGGCGAGCTGCGCCACGGCGGCCCGCGCCTTCGGCCCGCGTTTGGCCAGGTCCAGCGCCGCCTTCTTGCGGATCGCCGTGTCGGGCGAACCCAGCTCGGCGATCAGGGTTTCGACAGTTTTTTCGGGGTCGTCGGCGGCACGCACGACCTGCGGGCCGAGACTCAACAGCCCGAGCACGAGCGCAACCAAGACGGTGCGAAGCGACCAGACACGTGGCGCGCGGCGCAAGCGGGAGTCGTTCATGGGGCGGGCCGTCATTTGAGGCTGCGCAGGTAGGCGATCAGGTCCTTCAAGTCGTCCGTCGTCATCGTCTTTTCCAGCCCTTGCGGCATGACGGAGACGCGGCTCGGCTCAAGCTGCTCCACCTCCGACCGCGGCACGCGGATTTCCGCCTGCTGCGCGGTGCGCAGATAGATCGCGTCGGCCGTCTCGCGGGCGATCACACCCACGTGGCTCCGGCCGTCGGCGGCGACCAGGCCATAGCTCTCGTACCCGCGGGCCAGCGACGAGCTGGGAAAAACGACCGCCTCGACGAGGTCGCGCTCGGAGCGGGCCTGGCCGATTTTCGACAGGTCGGGACCCACGCTGCCGCCGCTGCCGTGTACGCGATGGCAAGCGGTGCAGGACGTTTTCTTGCTCAAAAAGACCTCGCGGCCGCGCTGGGCGTCGCCGCTGGCGATCTTCGGCTCCAGCTCCGCCAGCACGCGCTTTTGCACCTCCAAATCGACCGACAGCCTGGCGCGCAGCGGCGCGGCGGCGCGACGCGCATCCTCGGGAAACGGCTGCAACAAGTGATCGAGCTGCGCCGGCGAGAGATTCGGCAGGCCCGACGCGCCCGCCAGCGCCTGTACGAGCTTTCCCGCCAGCGGGACCGCGGCCGGCTTCTCGAATGCCCGCAAGAGGATCGGCAATTCGAGCGGCCCGGCCTTGGCCACGAGAGGAACTGCGGCGGCAAGTTGATCGGCGTCGAGCGACGCCGACCCGATGGCCTCGGCCGCTGCCAGCCGCAAAAGCGGCGGCGATTCTTCGGACAGGCTTCGCGTCAAGAGCGCAAAGACGCCTGCGCCGAGCGTCGCGCCGCGCCGCGCGGCCGACGCCGCGGCGCTTGCGCGCAACTCGTTTGGGTAACTCTCGCCGGCGGCGATTTCCAGGAGCCGTGCGTCGAACCGGCCTTCGCTGGCGCCATTGATCGCCGCGATTGCCGCGGAGACCATCGCCGGATCGTCGCCCTTGAGCGCTCGGCCGAGCTGCGCGAACCAGGCCTCGGGCAGCGGCTCAAGCTCGCTGCGCGAGATGACCTCCAGGAGCAGCAAGCGCACGTCGCGTCGCGTGGCCGGGCGATGGAGCGCCTCGGCCACGAGCGATTGCACCTTTACGTCTTTGCAGAACGCCAGAAGCGCCCCGCGCAAGAGTGCCGCCCGGTCCTGCGGCGGCGGTTTGTCCTCGGCCAGCCAGGTTCGCAACAGCGAGAGAATTTCGCCCGACCAGCCCTCGTGCATGGAGATGATCTCCAGCGCCGTCGCCTGCAGGGCCGGATCGTCGGTGTCGAGCTGCGCAGCCACCTCCTCGCGCGTCAACTTGCCGTCGTTCATTTGATCCAGCGCGATGAGCACGGCGCGGCGCACGTGCGGCACGGGATCGACGAGGCCAATCCGCGTCGCCTCAGGGTCGTTGATCTCGATAAGCGCGTAAATCACGGCGTGTTCGATGAAGCGGTCGCCGCCAGCGTGGAGCGCGTCGAGCAAGGCGGGCACGGCCTCGGCGCCGCCGATCCGCCCCAGCGCCGTGGCCGCCTCGCGCCTCACGGGCGGCTCGTCGCGCGCGAGCATCTCCTCCAATCGCGATCTTGCCTCGGCGTCGCGATGCACTCCCGCGCTGCGGACCGCCGCCAGGCGCACCTCCATTGCCGGGTCATCCAACGCCGCCCGGACATACCCCCTTGCGAAACGATCGCCAGCCCTCGACATGGCCCAGACGACGCGCTGCCGAACGTCCACGGGTCGCGGCGCCATTGCACGGTTCATTGGCCGCGATGACAGTAACGTCAAGAGAAGTCGTCCGTGCTCGGCTTCGCCCCGTCGCGCGATCTCCGCCACGGCCTGATCCTGCAAGGCCGGTCGTTCGTCGCCCAGGCGCTGCAGAAGATTCAAGATCGTCTCGTCCGCGGGCGGCTTCAGCTTCCTACCCCACGGATCATCCACCACCCTCCCGCCCTTCCGCCGCACCCGGTAAATCGCCCCCAGAATCTCCGGCTTGGCCACTTGCGAGGTCGGGCAGCCGATGCGGAACCACCCGCCGGTGTCGATCACGAGCAAACTGCCGTCGGGATCTTCCAGCACGTCCGTCGGATGGAAGTCGCTGCTCGAAGATACGAGAAAGTCGCTGTCCATCGATCGAAACGTCGCCCCGTCGCGCACGAGCACGTGCCGCAGGATCTTGTGCGTGTTGAAATGCACCGAGAAAAAGTTGTTCTGGTATTCCTGTCCAAAATGCGTCCCGCGATAACGCGCCAGGCCCGACGGCGCCGAGACCCCGAACCGGCTCAGCGCGGGCATCAAGTCGCCGGTGCGCTTGAACTCGCTCGTGCAGTGGTGCTTCTTGGGATAGACGCCGCCGTAGACGAAATGCACGAGCGCGTCCTGCCGCTCGTCATCCGGGTTGTAGAAGGTCATCGTGCCCAGCATTTCGCCTTCGGCCGTAAAGGCGACCTCGACGGGATTGTCCATCCCGCCGCCGCAAAACACCTCGACGTTGCGCCCGTCGGGATCGCACAGGAAGACGCGGGCCGCCAGGCCCTTCGTCGCCGGGCGGCCGTCTTTCTCTGCAAAATCGTGCCCGTGCCGGCCGTCGCACCAGCAAATGCGGCCCGTCGGATCGAGGAAGCAGCCGTGAACATCGGCCGCGTTGCCCGTGAAGCCGAACTTCGTGACCAGCTCCTCGCGGCGGTCGGCCACGCCGTCGTCGTCCGTGTCGGTGAGCTTCCAGATGCTGGGTGGGCTGGCGACGAACAGCGAGCCGTCGTGCCACAGCGCGCCCTGCGGAAAGGTCATCTTGTCGGCGAAGAGCGTGAACTTGTCAAAAACGCCATCGCCGTCGGTGTCTTCCAGCCGGCGGATTGAATTGGGCGTTTGCGCCAAAAGGTCGCCGCTCTTGAGGTTCAGCCCGGCGTTCTCGGCCACGTAGAGCCGCCCGCGGTCGTCGAACCCCGCCATGATCGGGTGCTGCACGACGGGCGGCGCGGCCGCCACTTCGACGACGAACCGCTCGGGCACTTGGATAGGAGGAGGCTGAACGTCGTCGGCCCAGAGATTGCCGGTCGACAAAAGTGAGATTGCGATTGCCAGCCACGGCCGCCATGCCCAGGGAGAATGACAGGATGTCATCGCGCAGATCCTCTCAGCAGCGTCCGTCATTGACCGGCTGTTGTATTGTCGGTCACACCATGGTGACTTGCAAGCGTTTCCGCGGCACCCGTGCTGCTATGAGGGCCAAAAAACGGTATATTTCGCAAGCCACCCACGCACCCAGTCTTCGCCAATCCAAAATCAAAAATCCAAAATCCAAGATCACTTGCGGCCCCGGAGCCTACCCATGCACACGGCATACCTTCTTGCTCTCCTGGCCGTCGCTTCTGAGCCGGTCGACGTAGGTTTCGCCCAGGCCGACATCACGCCCGATCTCACAGCCGGAAAGGACGTCTGGGTCGCCGGCTACGGGCCGGGCCGCAAGGCCACGGGCGTACACGACCCGCTCGTGGCCCGCGCGGTCGTCCTGCGCGATGCGAAGGCCAAGGACAAGCTCGCGCTGGTCTGTGTCGATCTCGTGGGCCTGCAATACCCCGTCGTCCTCAAAATCCGCGAGCAGCTTGCCGACTTCCGCTACGTGATGGTCTCCAGCACGCACAATCACGAAGGTCCGGACGTCGTCGGCATCTGGGGCGCGACGCCTCTCGTCTCGGGCGTCGATCCCGATTACCTGAAGCTCGTGGCCGAGCGCTGCGTGAAGGCCGTCCGGCAAGCCGAAGCGAACCTCGTCGCGGCCGAGGCATCGTACGGCACGGCCGCCGACGAAAAACTTTTGGGCGACAGCCGCCAGCCGATCGTCTACGACGACGTCCTCCGCGCGCTTGTCTTTCGCCGCCGCGACAACGGCAAGCTGGCCGGCATTCTCGTCCAATGGAACTGCCACCCCGAGTCGATGGGCTCCCGCAACACGCTCATCTCCGCCGACTTCCCCGGCCCGACCGTCGAGGCGCTCACGAAAAAGTACGGCGTGCCGGTCGCGTACTTCACCGGCACGGTCGGCGGGCTTTTGGCCCCGCCCGATCACGGCGTCCACGACGACAACGGCCGCGAGCTGCGCGACGGGAATTTCGAATACATGGAGGCCTACGGCCGGGCCGTCGCGCGCCTGGCCGAGAAGGCGATCGACTCGGCCGAGCCGATCACGCTGACGCCGTTCGCCGTCTCCGCCAAACCGATCGCCGTGCCGCTGGAAAACCCCGTTTACAAAACGGCGCGGATGCTGGGCGTGTTGAAGCGCGACGGCGTGGTCTGGACCGGCGACTTCGAACAAACCGATCAGCCGCTCACCGGCTCCGATCCCGAAAAGCAGTACGGCCTCGTCACCGAGGTCGCCTATTTGCGGCTGGGCGAGCTGCACGTGGCCTGCATCCCGGGCGAAATCTATCCGGAGCTGATCTACGGCAAGATCCAGGAGCCGGTCGAGCCGGCCGTCGATTTTCCCGACGCGCCCAAGGAAAAGTCGGTGGTGGAACTTCTGCCGGGCAAAAAGACCGTGTGGTTCGGGCTGGCCAACGACGAGATCGGCTACATCATTCCCAAGCGGCAGTGGGACCAGAAGCCGCCCTTCGCCTACGGGCGCACGAAATCGCAATACGGCGAGATCAACAGCGTGGGGCCGGACGTTGCCCCGATCCTCATGCAGGCGCTGGAAAACCGGGTGCGGGCAACTGCGAGCGCCCGATGAGCGACCGTCGCCTTTTGCCGATGCCGTCACCTGCGATCGCCGTCAAGTCTCGACCGTCTCGACCTCGTCGGATTGTCGTTCGAAGAGGAATTCCTGCTGCCGACCGGCTGATAGCGGCCGCCAGTGCTGTGCATCAGGCGAGTATCCCACTTTTCGCAGAACCCTCCGAACTTGCTCGGCGCTCACCCGTTTCCCGTTCGGAAACAGTTTTTGAATGTGAGCGCCGACGTCCGCTTCGGTCGGCAGACACCCTTCCTGCTCTTGTCGCGAGAGGAATCGGGAAATGAAGTATGCGGCCAACTCGCTCTTGGAGGGGCCCGTCGCGAGGTTCTCTCCACCTCGCAGATGCCACATGCCGGAGGCACGGTCGAAGTCGAATTGCTCGGACAACAGCGGCGTGAGGTCTCCGTGCTGCCGGCTAAATGATGCCAGCAAACCGCTTTCGAGCAGCTTCGGCACGACGACATGATGCAGAGTCTCCGTCGTGGCCCCGATGCCGCGAATGATCTCCCGTTCGCAGCACTCGCGCACAAGGCGCGTGGCGTCTCGCGTGGGCGGAGGGCCGCCCACGGCGACAGGTCCGGTCGCCTTTCGGAAATTCAGCACTAGCTCGCCGGACAGAACGCGCAACGGGTTCTTCTTTTTGTGCATCGACCAAACGACACCGACGGGCTGTACGACGGTGTTGACGTACTTGAATCCAGCCTCGTGGCACGCGGCAACCAGGCTTTCCCAATAGGTGGTGTCGCGGTGCGCGAAGACAACACTCAACCACCCCTGGCTCTTGAGGGTCTCGTGCATTTGCTCGACGGAATCCGAAAGGAGCCGGCGGTAGTCGTCGCTCGTTTTGCCCGCATCGCCTCCTTCGATCACTTCGTTGGCGCGATCCGAGTCGCTAATCCCGAAACCAAGCCAGGCCGCCCACATCGTCGAAAGGTCGAGGTAGGCGATGTGGCCGCCGTAGGGCGGGTCCGTGTAGATGTAGTCGATCGTGCCGGGCCTGATCCAGTCGGAAAGCTCGGTCGCCGATCCGTGACGAAAGACGGCCGTCTCGCCGTCGCGAAAAAACTCTCCGATGAGCCGGTTAGTCTCGCTCTTGGCCTGCACGAGCTTCCGGAAACGCTGAGCGAACTGCCCCCACAGCGGCAATTCGACCGGCTGCTTGGCCACTTTGTAGCGGTAAATGCTGAAGACGGCGCTGCCGCCGCGGCTTTCACGGCGATTCGTGGCCGAAAGAAACGTGCGGTTGATCCGCACAAGAGTTGCGGAAAACGCGAGCCGCAAAAGCTCTCGCGAAGGGTCATCGTCAAGGGCCATGATGCAGGCCCGCAGCCGCGCCAGCCCGTGCAACATGCGCGGGGTGAAAAGGTCTTCCACAAGCGCGACGTCCGCGTTGCCCGGCAACCGAACGCCTTGGGGATACCAGTCCGCGACCGGACGCTGTTGCAGGTCCTCGTTGCTCGTTTTCCAAAGGGCCTCAAGGAATTCGCGACAGCCCGACTCGACTTCGGCAAATGCCCGCCGCAACCGTCCCAAATCCACGGGCGCGATAGCCGCTTGCCGGGCTAGAAAGCACGCCCACTCGCTGATGTCGACGTAGACCGCCTTTCGCCGCAGGATCAGCGATTCGACCGCCGTGACTCCCGAACCGCCAAAACAGTCCAAAACCGTGTCGCCCGGCGCGGAGAAATGCTCGATGTAGCGCTGGACGACGTTCCAGGCGCGCTTGGTGAAATACGGATGGCTGCCGTAGTGCCTCCGTGCGGCCTGCTTCGTCGGCCGGATCGCGTCGCACAACGGTTTTTCGGGCGGGCTCATGCCACGTCGTCCAGTACGCGCCTCAGTTCACGCAATTCCAGCACGTCGACGTAGCCGCGCAAGACCTCCGGCGCGTCGTGCGTCATGCACATTAGCACCACGCGCTGCTTCCGATGGCGGTCGTGATGCGGAGCAAGGAAACCGCTCGATCGCTCCTCGACCTCGATCGGGCAGGCGTATTCGGGATAGCCTCCCAGCTCGAAGCGTGCATCAGGGCAGTCGATCCCTTTCGCGCGGTACATTCCCAGCTTGATCCCGGCCACCTCCAATGCTCCACTCGAACGGAGTAGGTCGCGTTCGTCAACGGAGGGCACGACCCTCTCGTGCTCCTGGACGATCGACGTAATCTGTCCTCGCAGCCATTGTGCCCACTCCCTGCGCTGCTTGGACAATTGCGCCAAGTGCTCCGTGAGCAACGGCGATTGATGCCCGCCGATCATTGTCAGCGGGTGTGAGCCTGGGTACAGGACGCGCCGCGCCTTGCGGGGAAAGAATTTCACGTGCGACGGACGGATAACGAAGCTGTCCCGTTCGAAGGAATCTTCAAACTCGATGCGCTCGATGTCGGCGGCCTTCAGACGATACCAGTACGTGATCTGGTCCGCAACAGTTCGCTTCCGAGTTCGCGTAACCACCACTCGACTCCGATATGGCTTGACTATGTTCGGTTTGAGAATCCTCGGGAAAACGCAGGGCTCGGCCCTGCTAGCACGCAGTGTACGCCTGCTTTAAGGCGGTAAACAATTACTGTACGCGGTCGTGTCCGACTCTCCCTACGCTGCTCGACACGGCCTGGAGCCCCGTCGCGACGACGCCGTACGGCGTCCAAAGCGTCACGGGATATCGCTCGCGCGCTCGGAGTCCCTCGCGCACGTGTTTTTGCAGGTCCTGAAGGTAATACTGCGGCCCGCCGCTCTTGCCTGAGCCTTTCTTGGTTTGTTCGATCCAGGCCATTGCGGCTTACCCGCAGCTTCGTGCGGACGCTTACCTTACGTGGATTGCCGTCTTTGATAGGACAACGGCACGCCGGCAGCGTCTCGATCCGCCGACAATGACTACCGTAACGATCACGCCCCGCGCGGGGAAGCCTCGTCGCGCGGAGCGCGTTGGCCGCCGGCCTTTTCTCCGTCGCCGCCCCCCGATTCCCGCCGCCGCAGGTAGAGCTTGATCGGCACCTCACCAAAC
>JACOUI010000105.1 GCA_016177915.1 Planctomycetia bacterium | reverse complement strand
CTGACACGCGAGTCTCCCTTCGCCCTGCGGCTGTGGGCGTACCTGCAGGAGCGGTTTCCGCCGCTGGGCTACGGCGTCCTCATCGTCAGCTACTACTCGTCGAACCAGTTTCTGGCCAAGACGCTGACGGACCCCAATAAGCCGATGCACTACAACCTCGGCTCGCTGCTGGGGGCAATCGCACTTCTTTGCGTCTTCTTTCACCTCCGCGTGTGCGACGAGCACAAGGATTTTGAGGACGACAGCCGGCACTACCCGGAGCGCATCTTGCAGCGCGGCCTCGTGACGCTCGCCAACCTGCGCTGGCTTGGCCTGGCGGCCGTCGTCGTCGAGTGGCTCTGCGCCGCGCTCTGGCGGCCGCAGGGGCAGCCCGCGGCGCTCGTGGGCGTCGTCGTCGTGCAGGTATTTTCGTTCCTGATGCTCAAGGAGTTTTTCATCGCCGGCTGGCTGCGGCGGCATTTTCTGGCATACGCCGTCACGCACATGCTGGTCATGCCCTTCATCTCGCTGATGGTCTTCAGCTTCGCCACCGGCCGCTATCCCTGGGAAGCGCCCGGCTGGTACTGGCTCTATGCCTGGGTCGGGTTCTTTGTCACGTTCAACTGGGAAATCTCGCGCAAGATTCGCGCGCCGGAGCAGGAAATCGAAGGCGTCGACAGCTACACGAAGGTCTTTGGCACCTACGGCGCGGCCTGGATGGTCTTGCTCGTGCGGGTGATCGACACGGGCATGGTGGCGCTCGTCGGCTGGCATCTGGGCTTGAGCGTGTGGTTTTACGTCGTGCTGGTGGCGCTGTACGCCGTCTGCTTGACGGGCTTCGTGCATTACCGGCTGCGAACGAACGCCAAGACGGCCAAGCGGATGGAGACCTACGCGGGGATGTACATTATTGCGTTTGACCTGACGCTGGCGGTGGAGCTGGGAAGGAAGTTCGGGGTGACCTGGGGGTAGGGGATTTTGGATTTGCGATTTTGGATTTTGGATTGGGGATGAAGGGGGAAGGCTGTGATGGATTTTGCGGCGGCGTTTGAGTCGGGTTTGTCGTACCGCGAGTTTCTTGATCGGTACGCCAGTCCAAGCGATCGGCGGCGGTGGGACGACGTTCACGCTCGCGTCGAGCTGACCGGGCCGCAGCGGGAGCTGCTTTCGAGCTTTCGGCGCGAGATGAAAGTGCTCTGCCTGGCCGGGGCGTGGTGCGGCGATTGCGTGAACCAGTGCCCGGTGCTGGACCACTTTGCGGCGGTCTGCCCGAAGGTCGCGCTGCGGTTCCTCGACCGCGACGAGAACCCGGAGGCGGCCGCGCAGCTTCGCATTTGCGGCGGCTCACGCGTGCCGGTCGTGGTGTTTTTGAACGAGGACGGCCAGTTCTGCGGACTCTATGGGGATCGCACGCTGTCACAATACCGCAAGCTGGCGGGGGAACTGGACGGCGCAGCCTGCACCAGCGGCCTCGCGCCTCCGGCCGACTGGTTGCGATCCGTCGTGCAGGATTGGCTGGGTGAGTTCGAGCGCATTCAATGGATGCTGCGCACGTCGCCCCGCCTGCGGCAGAAGCACGCGGATTGAATTCCGTCTTGGGGGCTGCGGCTGATGGCGTTGAGCCAGACGATGGTGTCCGCATTTCGTCCCGCAGGGACGGAGCGAGAGTAGCCCAGCGATTCATCGCTGGGTGGCGGGAAATGAGCAGAGTAGTTTAGTCCCGTCGGGACGACTGATGCGTCCGGCGCACGCTCCATGCAATCAGCCGTCCCTACGGGACTGTCGACGAGATTTCGCGCATTCCGTACCCAGCGATGAATCGCTGGGCTATTGTCGGATGTCCTTCGGGACACATGCGCGCGACCCGCGCCCTTTCGGGACAAATGCGCACGCGAACTATTGCGCTCAACGACGCCCACCAACCACTAACCACCAGCCACTAGCCACTGCCCCCTACACATACGTCTGCGACAGCGGCTTGATGACCAGCTCCGGCACGTGCGCCCGCGGCGGCAGACGGCAGAGGAGGAGCACCGCCGCGGCCACGTCCTCCGGCTGCAAGATTCGCGCCCGGTGCTCGGCCGTGACGGGGACGGGGCGGTTCTCCAGGATCGGCGTATCGACCTCGCCGGGATAGACGTTCGAGACGCGGATGTTGTTCTTCGCCTCCTCCTGGGCGACCGTCATGCCCAGGGCCGTCATGGCAAACTTCGAGGCGTTGTAGGCCACGCCGCCCAGTAGGCCGGCCCGCTTGCCCGCGATCGACGAAATGTTGACGATCACGCCGTCCTTTCGCTCGCGCATCTCGGGCAGGGCGGCCCGGATGCAGTTGTAAGCGCCCGTCGCGTTCACGCCCAAGAGGTAGTCCCAGTCGGCCGGGGCGAGGTCGGCCATCGAGCGTTTGACGACGTTCACGCCGGCGCTGTTGACGAGGATGTCGATACGGCCGAGCTTTTGGCGGGCGTCGGCAAAGAGCCTTTCGACACTGGCCCGGTCGGCGACGTCGGCCACGCAGGTGAGGATCGGCGTCGGGCCGGCGTGCTGTTTTGCGACGTCCGCCAGTTTGTCGGCGCGGCGGCCGGCGATCATCACTCGGCAGCCTTCGCGCGCCAGGGCCAGCGCCACGGCGGCCCCGATCCCCGTGCCCCCGCCGGTGACGAGGGCGGTCTTGCCCGCAAGCGTCATGTCGCGTGCTCTCAATCTCTGTGCGGTTGCGCTTGTCCCAATCGAGCCTACAAGGATAAGGGTTTCGACCGCCGCAGAAAATGCCCTCCTCCGCCGGCGCTTGTACCCTCGTCGAGCCGAACGGAGAATGCAGGCGAATCGCCCGCGGTGCCCCTTCAAGCCTCCGGGCGACGAGCGTCAGCGCCACGCGCTGCCCGAGGTGTTCCTTGAGCACGGCCGATTCGTCTGATCGCGATCCGCAGCCGGGCGGCGATCCCGCGAACCCTTATCGATCGCCCGATCCGGAGAGTGCAAACGCTCTCGCCTCGGTTCTTCCGTCTGACGCAGATGATTCCGGGAGCGAGGAGCCGGTCGCGTCCACGGTTGTCTTCGACATGACGATTGCAGACCGGCAGAAGTTCCAGATGTTTCATTGGCGCCGGTCGAAGACGCGGATGGCGATCGTCTCTCAATTGCCGTTTCGCGCAGGCATCTTTCTTGCCGCGACGTTTTTCGCCACCCTGGTTCTTTGGCTGTTGGCTGGCATCTACTGGCCGTTCGCCTTCATTAGCGTCATCGGAATGGGAATCGTAGCTTTCTTCGTCATGGTCGTGGCACTCGACACCGCGCGCTCCTTCCTGCGCGGGCTCTTCAAGCCCGGCCGCAACCTCTATGCGCTTGGCCCGCGCCGCATGACGGTTTCCGCCAAGGGAATCCGCGAGGAAGCGACGGGCGGCGTCACCGAGCGCGAGTGGTACGTCTTCGAGGAGATCGCGGAAACGCCGGAGTATCTGTTTGTCTACACGTCCGGCTGGGAGGCGTTCATCATCCCAAAGCGCGCGTTCCTCAAAGAGCAGGACCTGCGGCAGTTCGCGACAAGCCTGTGGCACTACCATCGGCGCGGCGATCCCACCGTGCGGAAATAGGAGCTCGCCAGCTCTTCCCTCATCCCTCAAGCCTCATCCCTCGCGCCCCCTACCACACATCCGCCGCGGCCGTGGCCTTGGCCGCCGCCAGCTCCGTCGTCTTCGGCCGCAGCTCCAGGCCCACGTAGCCCCGGTAGCCCAGGTCGTAGGCCTCCTTGAGCACCCGGTTGAAGTGGACCTCGCCCGTGCCAGGCTCGTTGCGGCCGGGATGGTCGGCGATTTGCAGGTAGCCGCACTGGTCGAAGCCCTCGCGCAGCCGGCCGCTGAGGTCGCCCTCGCTGATCTGGCAGTGGTAGAGGTCCCAGTTGATCTTCACGAACTTGCTCTTCACCTCGCGGCAGATGCGGACGGCCGGGGCGCTCCCGTACAGGCAATGCCCCTTGTGGTCCACGCGGATGTTCATCGGCTCCAGGATCAGCGTGACCTCGTTGTCCTCGGCGATCGGGGCGGCGAGCTTCAGGCCCGCGATGATGTTCTCGTGCATCTGCTTCTGGGTCATGCCGGGCTGGTCGTCGCCGCCGACGACGCACATCAGCTTGCAATCGAGCCGCTTGGCCACGGCGCAGCCGTCCTTGACCGCCTTCACGAAAGCGTCGTGATTCTTGGGGTCGTTCATTCCCGGACGGAAACCCCAGGCCGTGAACTGCGCGATGGCGATGTTCAGATCCTTGGAGAGTTTGGCCAGGGCGTCGATGTCCTTGCCCTGCCAGGGCCAAAGCTCGACGGCCGGGAAGCCCAGGGCCGCAGCCTGCCGAACGCGGTCGAGGAACGGCAGCTTCGTGAACCACATTTCCACGTTCACGGCGAACTTCGTGTGCGGCGTTTTGCCGAGGGTGCTGGGATCTTGTGTACCAGGATCCTTCTGCGAGCCCTCTTTGGCGGCCTGCTGGGCCAGGGCCGGCAGCGCGGCCAGCGAGGCGGCGCCGGCGGCCGTGGAACCCAAGAACGTTCGGCGGTCGATGGTGGACATGAGAGACTCCGGTGAAGTGATGAGCGGTTGCGCAGCGATTTGATCTTTGGGATTCAATCGTACTCGTCCTCGTAATCGTCCTCGTACTCGGACGGACCGAATTGTCCCATTGAGGTTGACCACTCGCACGCCCGGCGGCAAGTCCCCCGACACAGATTCTCTGTGCAGTTTCTCTCTGCCGCCGACAGCAGTACACTGCCATAGGATGAGTACTTCTCTATCGCGCAGTCGCCCCGACGGAGTTCTCGCGTGGAAACCCAGTCTGTGCTGACGAAACTGACGGCCGTCATCGAAAGCCGCAAGTCGGGCGCGAGCGGTGGCGAGCGGTCCTACACGCGGACGCTCCTGGAGGGGGGCGTGCCGAAAATCGGCGCGAAAATCATGGAGGAGGCCGAGGAGGCCGTCGAAGCCGCCGCCGAACCGGGCGAGGAGGGCCGGCAGCACCTGGTGCGCGAAGCGGCGGACCTTGTCTATCACTTGCTGGTGCTTCTGGCCTGCCGCGATACGACGCTGGCGGAGGTCGAGGCGGAGTTGGCCCGGCGGTTCGGCGTGTCGGGGATCGAGGAGAAGCAGGGGCGAGGGAAGCCCGACGGGTGACGTCCGCGCTACGGCGATCATTCCCAAGGCCGACGCAGAACAATGGCTGAAAGACTGGGGAGAATCCGATGAAGAAAGTGGCGCTGTCTGAAGTGAAGGACGACCTCTCCCGGTTCCTCCGCCTGGCCGAAAAGGAGGAGGTCGTCATCACGCGGCACGGCAAGCCGGCGGGCGTGCTGATCGGCTTTCGATCCGAGGACGACTGGTTCGATTACCGGCTGGAGAGGGACCCACGTTTTCTCAACCGCATTGAGTCGGCGCGCAAAAGTCTGAAGCAGGGGCGCGGCGTTAAGCTGGAAAGCGTGGATTGACGCCGCACAACGACCGGACTGCGACAAAATCACGCGGCTGAACGCTTGCGGCGTGTCCCCGTCTGCACGTCGTTACAGTCCGCTGAGGCTGTGTCCATTTCACCTGAACCTAAAGCGGTGCTTGACTCGCCCATCCCCCCCCCACAACCCTCCCCCGCCAGGGGGGAGGGAGATGGCCGCGTGCGTTGCCGAGCTGTTGCGAGTCACCTTCCGCCGCGCCCACCAAATGCTCTGCACGATCCCCGCCGCGCAGATCGGCAGCGTGAGCGGCTCCAGCGGAATCCGAAATCGCACGGAAACGATCGTGAGCGTGTGAAAGAGCGCGACCGCGGCGATCGTGGCGTAGACCGGCCACAGCCGACGCCCGTCGCGCAACGTGAGCACAAAGCCCAACGAAAACGCCGCCAGCCAGAGGACGGTTGTCGCACGATACAGCAGGTTTGATGCCTTCGGGTTCGTCTCATCGAAGAGCAGGAAAAACCGCAGCCGCTGCACACAAAGTCCAAAATACCGGCCGGGGTTCGCGCGCACGAACTCCCACGCCTTTTGCCCCAAGAGCGCCGCGCGCTGTGGCTCATTCAGGCCGGCCAGCTCGCGGTAGCCGCCAGGCTTGAGCAGCACGTCGTCGATGTAGATCGTTTCGTCGCGGGCTGCGCGCATCGCCCGGGCCATCGAGGCCAGGCTGCCGTCGTGCGCGGTGCGGAGCCGCTCGGCCGAGGCCTTGGGCACTTTGTCGGTGCCCCAGCTTATCTCGTTGTTGCCCTGCCAGAAGGCGTAGCCGAACGTGCTCTTAATGAACACGAACTGGCCGTGAACGGCGTAGTTCCGCGCGATCCACGGCGCGACGACGGCGACGACGCAAGCCGCCATGCAGGCGACGTGCAAAAGCGGGCGGCCTGTACGACTCCCGTCGAGCGCGGGCAGACGCTTTCTTTTGGCGAGCCAGAACGCCAGCGCGACGATCGGCGCCGCCAAAGCCAGGATCGGCTCAAACAGCATCAAGAGGCCGATCGCGATCCCGATCATGCCCGCACGCCATCCGCCCCGTGACCGCCCGGCCGACGAGAGCGCCATCGCCAACACAAGCGCCAGAAGCGTCGTCGCCCAGACGGCGACCTGGATTTGCGTGGCCGCGTAAATGTGCGTTGGATGAATCGCCGCCGCCAACCCTGCCAGCCAGCCGACCCAGGCCCGCGCCGGAAACAGCGACCAGGCCAGCCAGATCACCGCCAGGCAGCAGCCGGCCCCGGCGACGCACTGCGCCAACTGGATCGTCAGAAACGCGCCGCTCGTCCCCGGACCGAACAGCCGGTACGCCCCGGCCAGCAGGATCGGGTAGGCCGGGGCTTGCTGCGACGTCGGCCCGTCGGCGCCCAGGAACCGCACGGAGAACCCGCGGCCGGCGGCGAGGTTCTCCGCGATTTCGCCGTGCTCGTAGGCGAAGGGATCGACGTACGACTGCGTGACGAAGACCGCCGCGGCGCGCAGCCCCAGGGCCAGCACGAAGACGGCGAAAAGCCCTCGCATCCTGCCGGCGCTCATGGAAGCATCCTACTTCCGGCGAAATCGAACTCCGCTTAACGCAACGTGACAAACGGCACGACCGCGTCCACCGGCGCCACGACCGCGTCGTCAAAGCGCTTGCCGGGACCCACCGAACGGTCGTCGTTGAGGAAAAAGTGGTCGAAGGGACTGCGATCGGGGCAGGAGCGGAGGAACTTCGCCGCGCCATTCTCGAACAGGACGTTGAACCCCCACCGCCCG
>JACOUI010000104.1 GCA_016177915.1 Planctomycetia bacterium | reverse complement strand
GACTACGCGACGCCGGCGGAGATGTACTTCGACATGCGTGCGAAACGGAGTCGCTGCCTCGCGTCGTGCCGTTGACGAGGAGCGAGGCGAATTGAGAGGACTTGGCAAGCTACGCAAGCCGCGGCGACCCCGGCCCCCCCCCGGGGGGGGCCGGGGTTAGTTGGAGATCCATACCAAATACCGGGGCATTTTTGGTCCAACAAAGTGGGTCCACCTGATCGGGAACGAACTGGAAGTGACGCTGCTGTGTTCCTCGCTGTGCGCACGACTTCAACCATCGCGGCAGGCGCTGGAATTCGCGCTGCGGACTCGAACGATCACGAAGTCGAGAATGACACTGCTGTCACATTCCTTGGAAGCACCTGCACAAGTCCGGCATGAAATCGTCAATCACACAGCTGCAGCCACTGCATTTACTCGGGTCTGCTTTCTGTCTACACGTGGGAGGATCATCGTCGCACGGGGGATTGAAGCAGTCGTCGGTCATGCAATCCTGCGGAACGCAGGGCAGCGTGCTGCCTTGCGCGAGAGCGAAGTGGTCCGGCACGAGAACGATGCTCACCGTGAGCAGCACCAAGCCGAGCAAACCCGCGAGATTCCCAGTCACCTGAGCGAACCGGTCCATTGTCAACTCCTTCGGCGCATGCGCCGGATTGGGGAAAACCAACATCAAGCCTCATGAACGTCAAGCCTTCGGTTCTGCGACAAGCTTGCCCGTGTAACGACCCACGACCGTCGACTGCCGCGGGCTGTCGGTCATGAGCACGAACTCGCGCTCAAACCGTCCGTACGAACCCGTGAACCTGACTCGAATGGGGAGGACGGCCGACCCTCCCGGCGGCAGTTCTTTGGGCAGCCCGCCGGAAACGTCGCACGCGCAAAGCGTGGTCCCGCCGATGATCTTGACGGGCGCCTGCGAGTGGTTGACGACGCGCACGTCGAACGTGCGCTCCTGGCCGGCAAAGCCTTCGCCGATTTCGACCGCCGCCGGCGAGACGGTGATCTCCTCGCCGCGCAGCCACGCCAGCCCCTCGCCGCGGCCGTAGATGCCGCCGACGAACAGGAGGCACAGCGCAGCGCCGGCCGTAAGTGCCAAGCGCGGCGAAGACGACCACGCCAGTCTGCGCAGGTCGCCCGGCCGGCAAAGCACAAGCGCGCAAAGCACCGCCACGTCCAGCGAGAAGACCCACCACGGATGCACGGTGATGGCCCCAAAACAGCCGCAGCTCTCCTGGCCCGTGACCCCCAGATAGAACGAGTAGCCCGTCACCGCGGCAAAAAACGCCGTGGCGAAGGCCCAGGCCGAGGCGCGCGCCAGGCCCGAGGCCAGCCACAGGCCCAAGAGGAGCTCCACTTCCACCGACAGCCAGATGAGCGCCGGCGTGGTCGCCACGGTCGCCTGCGACTGCTGCCCGGTCCAAAGACCGTGGAGCTTCAGCCCGGCCGTCGCCAAAAGCAGCCCGGCGACGACAAATCGCAGGACGTTGAATGCGCTACGACGGGTTTTACTAGCGGTTGCCGACGCCATTTTACTGCCCTCTCATAAGGGATGGACGAAAATCAACTTCCGCATTCTCACCCCCGGCCTCGCGCCGGGGGATCGCTGATTGGCAGCTAGTGCGGCCGACTCTCCGCGCGTGCTTCTCCACCGGCCCTTCTGCCGGTTTTGTGCCGGTGGATCCGCGATTGGAAAGCTGGACCGACCGCGCGCCCAGCCGCCAGTCGTTCGGTCCACCGACGCGCTTTTCGGCGAAGGCGGGTTTTTCGGGCGGTCGGACCCTAGCTGTCAGTCATTCACCCACCGGCACGAGGCCGGCGGTGACTGTGTCGTAAACGCCGAAGTTGTTCTTCGGCCGCTCCTTACTCATCCAAGCTCGTCCCCTCGCTCCCATGAATCGTCGCCAGCGAGCGGTAGAGTTTCAGGTCGATATTCAACCCCACCCGCCGCACCGACCCGCCGGCAAAAGCAAAGTTGAGTCCGTGCGGGTGGTTGCTGCGAAACCCGAAGCGGTTCGGGTAATCGCCCGGCCCGCCGGGGCTGAGGAAGTTCGGCGGGATCGCGCAGGTGCCGTAGGCGTTGTTCGAGTACGGCCAGGAGCAGAAGATGTTCTCCTCCGGCAGGTCCTCGCCCAGCATGAACGTGTTCGAAAGCCCGTCCAGGATGTGCGCCGCCGTGCGCCGCACGCGCTCGTCGCTGCGGAAGAACATCCCGTCGCCGTCGTCCAGGCCGTCCTGCGAGCCGTTGGCGCCCGTGTTGGGCCACTGCGTGTTCATGGGGATGGGAAAAGGACCCAGCGACGTGTCGATGCCCCAGTTTGAGCCGCTCACGCCCTTGTAGTTCGTCGGACCCACCGGGAAGAACTGCAGGTTCCCGCGGTCCGCCAGCGCGACGTTCGGCCCGCTGCTGGGGCAGTGCAGCACGCCGAGCGTCAGATGCGCCACGCCGCTTTCGATGAGCGTCTTGTTGGGAATGTCGCCCGCCTCGTAGATGTCCTGCCGCTCCAGGTACGGCAAGAGCCGCGCCAAAAAGCTCCAGGCGGTCGAATCCGGCCCGTTGCCATAGGGACCCTTGCCATTGGGACCGGTGAACTGGCCCGGCGGATAGACGGAGAGCGTCGTGTGGTAGAGGTCGCAGGCCAGGGCCACCTGGTGCAGGTTGTTTTTGCACACGACTTGGCGTCCCGCCTCGCGCGCGGCCTGGACCGCGGGCACCAAAAGCGCGGTCAGCATGCCGATGATCGAGATCACCGTCAGCAATTCCACCATGGTGAAGCCGCGGCGGCCCCCCTGCCCCTCCTTCGACCCCCCCCTGCCCCCCCTTCGGAAGGGGGGGAGATGAAAGGCGAAACCCCCCGGCCCCTCCTTCGACGCCCCCGTGCCCCCCCTTCGCAAAGGGGGGAGAGGATAGGGGGACACGCGTCGCACATCAAGCGGAAGGAACGCTTCGGGCGTAGCACGCAAAGCGCGCTCTCGTGACACAACCGGAAGGGTGCCAGGCGAAAACCGTCTTTGCGGCTGCCGCTTTTCACGGGAGTCTGATAGCACCACCGACGAAACTCAGGCAATTGACGCAAATTGCGGGGTTTGTTGGCTGAAATCACCCTCAAAACGCGCGCACCAGCGGGACTGCACCCAACCGGAACTGTGTCAACGGCCGACGGGTTGTCGGCAACCGCAGCCATGGCTTCGTCTCATCGATGCGAGAACCGCCGATTGCAGATTCGTGAAGGGACCGGCAGTATACCAACTTCCCAAGGGGGGGTAAAGCAAATTCTGGAAAAGTTTTGCGGATGGATTTTGTTGCCCGCGCTGCAAGCGCATTTCCCGCCGCACAAAGAGGTTGCTGCGGCGATGACTGTATCGTAAACGCCGAAGTTGTTTTTCGATCCCTCCTGGCGGCGGGACCGCAGCGCTCAAAACTTCCCCCGCCGACGCTCTTTCGCCGGCAGGATCTCCAGGCACGTCGTCCACCAGCCCGTCAGGATCGTCTGCTGGAATTCCTCGGGCAGGCCCTCGTCCGCCATTTCACGGGCCAGTCGGCGGTGGTCGTAGTCGATCGGGATGAACTCGACGTCGATCCGGCCGCCGTGTAGCTCCAAGAGCGCGTACCAGACATTGGTTCGGCCGTCGTTTTCGGGCCGGCCGAGCACGCCCACATTGACGAACTGCTTCCCGCCGGAGAGTTCCCGCCGCCACTTGATGCCCGTGTGCGTGGCCAGGATGCAGTCGGCCTCGTGCTGCCGGCAGAGGTAATCCAGAAAGTGCGTGGAGGCGGTCGATTCCCAGAGGAATTCGTTCATCTTGCGGGGGCTGCCGTGGCAGAGGAGCAGGGACGTGCCGTCCAAATCGAGCCGGATCGCGCCTTGCAGCTCGTCGAGCCAGCGGCGGTTTTCCGGCGACGTGTTTTCCAGCGTGTACTGGTAGCTAATGGCGGCGAAATGGTTGTCGCGGGGGTCGGTATAGCCGCACTGGCAGTCGGGAAGCCCGCCGGCCACCGAATTGTCGTAGTTCCCTTGCAGGCAGCGGACGCCTGCATCGCGGAGGAGCGGAAAAACGCGGTCGGGATGCGGGCCGAACGCCCCCAGATCGCCCAGGCAGTAAATGGCATCGGCGCCGCGGCGCTGGGCGTCGTGCAGGGCGGCCTGGAGCGCCAGATAGTTGCTGTAAATCCCGCCGAAGCAGGCGATGCGATGCGGCATGAAGGTCAAGGTAAGCGGCCGGTGCAACGTTGCCAAGGAAACCTTTGTCACCGCGGCACAGTTACTCTTGGGTCCGGCGTGCGGCGAGAAATCGCGGCGACAATCCCCGTTGCCGATTTTCGAGAAAACCCGTACATTCGACGCCGACGCCTGCGCTCCTCATTCTCTTGCCGACGCCGTTTTGCCCTGCCAGAGGCGACCGGTCTTGCCGCGCCCCGCCGTCGTCCAGCCGCGGGAGGGCCGCACCGGGCGGCGCGGCTGGCGCCGCCGTTTGCGTTTGAGCACGTATGCCGAATTTGTGGTAGGACGGCCTTTCCAGGCCGTCATTTCCGCGACGGCCCGGAAGGGCCGCCCTACAAGATTGTTGCCGGCTGCAGCCCGTTCGCACGCATGACGCCGCAGAAGTTCCCCGGTCAGTTCGAGGCGCTGTTTGATCTGGCGGTCGAACTCTGCCTCAAGGAAAAGGTCGACGCGATCGTGCTCTTGGTCGACGGGCCCTTGGACTGGCACGCGCTCAAGCAGCACGCGCCGGACATGAAAGTGATCGTCGCGGCCGACGCCGCCGAAAACCTCGAAGGGGCGACGGACGCCACCCTGCTCACGGTCGTCCTGGAAACGACCGCCGCCGCCGTCCACGAAAAACTCTCGCAGGCCCTCCTCCAATCCGTCGCCGACGAGCTCATCGAGCCGGGCTGCAGCGTGGTGGCCCTCTACAGCGGCTTCGAGTCGCAGCGCATCGATTCCGTCAGCCTGATCCAGCTCGCCGACCATTTGGGCCGGCTGACCGTCCGCGACTTGCAGCAAATCAAGACCCGCGTCCCCCTGGAGACCTTGCAGTCCGTGCTCATGGTGGCGGTGGAAATCGGCCGCGAAGGGCGCGAGGGAAAGCCCGTTGGCACGATGTTCGTCGTCGGCGACCACCGCAAGGTGCTCCGGTCGTGCCATCCGCAAGGCTTCGACCCGGTCCGCGGCTATGGCCGGGTGGACCGCAATATCCGCTCGGCGCGGGTGCGCGAAGCGCTCAAGGAAATCGCGCAGATGGACGGGGCATTTATCGTGGCCTCGGACGGCACGGTGGAGGCCGCCTGCCAGTACGTCGATGCGCCGGCCGCCAACGTCACCCTTTCCAAGGGCCTGGGCGCCAGGCACTGGGCCGCCGCCGGCATCAGCCGGGCCACCACGGCCATCGCCGTCACGGTGAGCGAGTCGTCGGGCACGGTCCGGCTGTTTCAGAACGGCGAGGTGATCCTGCGCATCGAGCCCTTCCGCCGGCCGATGAAGTGGAAGGAGTTCGAGTACGAGCGCCCGGAATCCGCAAGCACGGCCCCGCGTCCGGCGCGCGGCGAAACCGAGCCGGAGTAGCGCGTTGCCAGCAGCCATCACGCTCCTACGAAAATGATCTCGTAGCCGTCACTCTCCGCGTGACGCAGCCCTTTGGCGAGCTACGGTTTGCGGCCAATTGACACTGTGGTTTCATGCCCACCCTGCAACTATAAGTCGGTCCAGCCAGCGATTAGGATGGACTTCCATGCACGACGACGACGTATTTGTCTGCGAATCAACCGGCCTGTGGGCCGCGCGGCTGCGGCGGTGCGACGAGCTGTGGGCGTCGCGCCAGCGCAGCCGCCCCCGGTTGCTGCGCGTGCAGTTCGCGACGGACCTCCAGCAGTGCCGGGCGTGGCTCGACAATAACCCGGCTGGCGTGGTCGTCGTCGAGCTGCGGCCCGACAACGTCTCCCCGGCGCTGGATTTCATCTGGAACGTCCACCGCGATTGCCGCATGGCCCTCTCGGCGGCCGTCGCCGAGCGGTCGCTGGAGGAATTCCGCTGGCTGGCGATGGAATTGGGCGCCGCGGCGCTGTTCAGCTCGCCGCGCGATCTGACGCCTTTGGCCCTGCTCGCCCGGCGGCACCGCGAGGAGCGGCCCGACCTGCCGGACGACCCGCTGGCGCGCGTCTGGGCGCAGCTCCCCTGGCCGGAATCGGCCGGCACGTCATAATTCTCCTGGCCGCGCTCTCCTTATCCGCGCCTGGAGCCGCTCATGCCCGCCGTCACTGCCGACATGGTCCAAAAGGCCCTGGCCGATTTTCCCGACCCGGAGACCGGCCGCAGCGCCGCGCAGCAGGGACAGGTCCGCGACGTGCAAGTGCAGGGCGACGGCGCAACGATTACTCTCGCGCTGACCACGCACTCCGCCCCCCTCTGGGAAGAAACCCGCGCCGCCACCAAGGCGCTTCTGCAAACGGCCTTCCCGCAGCTCAAGCGCGTCGATGTCGAGCTGGCCGTCCACCATCGCCCGCCCATGAAGCTCGGCCAGATCGGCCTGCCGGCCAAGAGCGTGATCGCCGTCGGATCGGGCAAGGGCGGCGTGGGCAAGAGCACGATCGCCGTCTGTCTGGCCTATGGCCTGGCGCGCTACGGCTGTGCCGTCGGCCTGATGGACGCCGACGTCTACGGGCCCAGCGTGCCGCACCTCATCGGCGCAAACGTCCGGGCCGAGGCCTCGGAGCGCGGCATCCGTCCCATCGAAAAGGACGGACTCAAGGTGATGTCGATGGGTTTTCTCGTGCCGCGCGGCGAGGCGGTCGTGTGGCGCGGGCCGATGCTGCACGGTGCGATCACGCAGATGCTCCGCGACACGCAATGGGGCGACCTCGATTACGTGATCATCGACATGCCGCCGGGCACGGGCGACATCGCGCTGACGCTCTCGCAAATCCTGCCGCTCACCGGCGCGGTCGTCGTCTGCACGCCCCAGGACGTGGCCCTCTTGGACGCCGAAAAGGCCATCGCCATGTTCCGCAAGGTGAATATCCCGCTCCTGGGCATGGTCGAGAACATGAGCTACTTCATCTGCCCCGACTGCGGCAAACGGTACGACATCTTCGGGAGCGGCGGGGCGCAAAGGCGGGCGGCGGAGCTGAATGTGCCGTTCCTCGGCGAATTGCCGATCAATATCAACATCCGCGTGCGAGGCGACGAGGGACATTCGGGGGCCAACTTCGACGACGAAAAGTCGGCCCCGTACCTGCAAAAGATCTGCTACAACCTCGTCAAGAACATCAACGTCCGACCGGCGCCGCTGCCTACGCTTTCCGTCCTCTAGTCCGCAAGAATGGGACACGGATGAAACGGATCGGACCGATGAACGCGGATCGTGCTACCTGCGCGCCGCCTCCAGCCCGATGCAGCTCACGTTCTCCGCGATCGCCTCGCGGTTGATCCGCTCGCTGGGCTCCGCCTCGGGCAGGAACATCAGCCCGCGCACAGGACCTTGGTCGCCGCGCGCGAGACGCTGGGGACAGGAGCACCTGACCCCAGCCACGGCTGCCTTGACGCACGGCGGACGCCGATTCTAGGATGCGAGACACACTTTGTCATCGTGGTGCAAAGGCATGCAAAAGACCTGCGTGGGCATCGTCGGGATGGGGACCGTGGGCACGGGCGTCGCCCGGTTGCTCCTCGATTACGGCGACCGCACGGCCCTGCACGCCGGGCGAACGCTGTGGCTGGAGCGCGTCGTCGTCCGCGATGTGAAAAAGCACCGCCACGTCGACCTCCCCGCCGGGCTCATGACGGACGACCTCAACCTGATCCTCAGCGACAAGAAGATCGAGGCCGTGGCCGTGCTCATCGGCGGCCTGGAGCCGGCGCGGACGATCATTTTGCAGCTCTTGGAGGCGGGGAAGGACATCGTCACGGCCAACAAGGCGGTTTTGGCCGAGCACGGCGGCGAGCTTTTCGACCGCGCCCGCGAGCTGGGCCGCTCGATCGCCTTCGAGGCCACCGTGGCCGGCGGCGTGCCGATCGTGGCCAACATCAGCCAGAACCTGTCGGCCAACCAGATTTCGTCGATTCACGCGATCCTCAACGGGACGAGCAACTTCATCCTCACGCGGATGGAAGAGACCGGCGTCTCATTCGCCCAGGTGCTCGCCGAGGCGCAAAAGCGCGGCTACGCCGAAGCCGATCCCACGATGGACATCGACGGCAGCGACGCGGCCCAGAAGCTGGCGATCCTGGCGCATCTGGCCTTCGGCGTGCGCGTCCCCTGGCGCGAAATCTCCCGCCGCGGCATCGAGGCGCTCGACTCGGCCGACATCCGTTACGCGGCGGAGCTGGGCTACCGCCTCAAGCTGCTGGCCGTCGCCGAATTGGTGCCCGAAGGCTTGGAGCTGCACGTCTCGCCGACGCTCGTCAAGCGCGGCGCCCCGCTGGCCGAGACCCGCGACGCCTACAACGCCATCAGCGTCGTGGGCGACGCCGTGGGGACGGTCTTCTTTCACGGCCTGGGGGCGGGACAGATGCCCACCGCCTCGGCCGTCGTGGCCGACCTGATCGACACCGTCGTCGGCCGCACGCGGATCACCTTCCGCACACTCGCCCTGTGGTCGAACCGCTACGCGCAGGTCTCGCCCCGCGACCAGGACAAGGTCCGCGGGCGGTTCTACTTGCGGTTCGACGTCGACGACCGGCCGGGCGTGATGGCGGAGATCACCGGCGTGCTGGGGCGGCACGAGGTGTCGATCGCCTCGGTGATCCAGCACGCCCCGGAGACGGCCGACACGACCGTGGTGCCGCTGGTGATCATGACGCACAAGACGACGGAAGGGGCGACGCGGCGGGCCGTCGAGGAAATCGACCGGCTCCGCTGCGTGCGCTCCGCCAGCGTGCGGATGCGGGTGCTCGACTAGCGCCCGCCAGCCAGACTCACGGGGGCTTCAGCGTCTTCCGCACGTTTCGCACGTAGGTCGCCAGGTCCTTGGCGCGATGCTCGCCGGTTTGGGGCACGTCAACGACGATCTTCGTAATCCCCTTGGCCAGAACCTCGCCGCCAAGGTGCTCGAATTGCTCCAGGGATTCCAACTTCAACGCCGTGCAAGTTGAAAGACCGTTGCGGGCGATGTAGTCGTCGGCGGCCTGGCGCGTGGTGAACGCGATGACCGCGTTCTCACGGCTCGTGACCTGCAAGGTGTAGAGCGCCGCGCCGGTTGGCAGCCTGTCGGAGTGCTGCTCAAGGGCGTTCAGCCGAGGACTTGTCGTGAGCATCACTCTTGAGGATGAAGCGTCG
This sequence comes from Planctomycetia bacterium, assembly GCA_016177915.1. GTDB lineage: Bacteria > Planctomycetota > Planctomycetia > Pirellulales > S012-138 > JACOUI01. The sequence continues at coordinate 715 of JACOUI010000104.1, read as the reverse complement.
TTGGATCTGGACTGGTTTGCGGTGGACTCTAAAGGCGCCGTCGCCCACTTTGCCACATTAGGGATTGGATTTTTTCCTGACTCGGCGAAGACCTCCTGGCTGGATTTGTTCATGGTTTCCAAGCCCTTTCGAACGCTCAACCCACCGGCGAGGCGCTCATGGCGCAGACGTTGGCGCGCAATAATGACTTCACCGACGAGCAGAAGCGAGGCGACTTCGATGCCTTCGCTCCAATGGCCGCCCGGGGAATGTACTCGTTTGCCTGTCGCTCCGATGCGCCGCGGGGTGTTGGGTACTACCTCGTCGCCGTGCCAAGTGTGCCAATCCACATCGACAACCTGTCTGCATCTATCGCTCAGGTGGTTCGGCGCACTGTTCTTCGCGTCGATCTGTCGAAGGTCTTTGCCATCGAAAAGGGGGACATCGCTAGTTCGTAACGCGCCTGTGAACGCCAGGGCGGCGCGGGGTGGCACTGGCATGCTGCGAGTACTTCCCTGAAAGAGCCCGGCGTGTCAAGTGCTCCAGGGCGCGGATTCTTACGCGCGGCGATCCCTTCGCTTTGGGTCTTCGCTCTGTTGGATAAGTGACGCACTGGCTGACAGACCTCTCACGTATTTTTCCGCTCGTCGGTCCATCACGGGCAGGCGATCTTCTGTTTCGGGTTCGCGGGCGACCGTTCTTGAGCCTTCGGCCGGTCGCTCCCCAACACATCCCT